>JBDSHB010000034.1:0-2924 GCA_039918695.1 Nitrospirales bacterium
ATACAACACAAGGGAACCCACAAAGGCAGGCAAGCCTTTTGAACAAAGACAAACAAAGGGAGCTCTTTTATTCTCCATCTGAATGCCGTTTCAGGATCGACCCAATGTCACGGAAAGCAGCTCCTGAGAATCTCCACGCTGAACCCTGAGCTCCACAACTTGCCCGGGTTCCGTTCGCTCAATCAGATAATTTTTTAATTGTGCCGGTGTGGTGATAGGCACATCATTAATGGCCACCAGCACATCGCCTTTTTGAAATCCCGCAAAACGTGAGGGACCGGTCGCTTTGGCCACGACCAGCGCCCAACGACTTCCCGTCCTCAATGTCTGGAGCTGAATCCCCAGCACCGAAAACCCCGGAACCCTGTCAGCTAAGACGGCGGTCACCACTCGTTGAACCAACGCGCCCGGGAGGACAAAAGCCAATCGGGCACACCGCCGATCTTCATGCTTCGTCTCCGTTTGAATGATGGCATGCATGAGACCCACCAGTTGTCCATGTTGATTCAATAACCCGCCACCAGAATTGCCACTACACACGGACATATCCACCTGCATTAATCGACTGTTCACCGTCGGCAAAAAGGTATTGGGATTTCCAGTCGTGCCAAAATTAATAGCCGGGCCCCAACCCAGTGGATACCCGACGGTAAAGACCTGATCGCCATAGGTCACATCTTCATCGGCAAATGTGACATGCGCTTGGGGCCAATCCGATTCGGGACCCTGGAGTTGATACACAGCCACATCCAGGTACGCATTCGCTCCCTGACGGGTGGCCCGCAACTCAAACAGGTCGTCCGTCACCACATGAATGGTGTCCGGGATAATGACTTTTCCTCCCTCTGTACGCTCTACCGCATGCCGTGCCGTCACAATCACTCCCCCGCCAATATGGATTCCCGATCCGCGAATACTGACCGGCAGCCCATAGTCATTATCGGCAATCTCAGGTTGATCAGCCGGAAGAATCCCGACTGTCGCCAACTTGGCCTGTTCAATGGCATGAGAAATCGGCATGGCCCGAACCTCTCCCAACCCCGGTAACAAGCCAAGGCCTACAAAAAAAACGAACCCAATGAGAATCGACCGGTCATCACTCATCCATGCCCCCAGCGTTTCAGAATGGCCCCCATAGCGAGAAACAAGCCTCATCATTCGAACCGACTCACTCTCTCGCGGATATCCAACAAGAACACGAATAACTTAAGCTTCATCTATGCACATTTCACCCACAAGATTAAAACGTTATTGTCTGCCAGATGCGAGCGGCCCTATTGTTTGGGCTACTTGCCCGCCATCCCTTCGTTTCAGGATGGATGCCCCCAATCCTTCAGCCCACAGTACAAGGCTTTCATCTGCTGATAGGAATAATGGGCATTTCTTCCACTCGGATTTGGCAACGCATAGACGGGGACACCTCCAAGAGAAAGAGATTGCAGGCCAACCTGAATTGGGTTTTCCATCGACCGTCGAACACTCCTTGTCGCCGCCTTAGACGAGAGAAGCATGCGGGCGATAGTGACCCCCAACAAGGCCACGAGTCGAGGTTGATAGGTCGAAATTTTTGTCAGTAATGCCTGATGCCCTTGAAGAAAATCCTGTTTTCCCAAATCTTGCACACCCGCGGTCGGCCGGGTAATCAGATTGGTGAGCCCATATCCGAAATCAGGCAATCGCCAATCATCCTGATAGGTCATAGCAGAGGGAATCAGCCCGGCGTCAAACAGCAATTTCCAAAACCGGTTGGAAGGTCCGGCATAATGATGACCGACCTCAGCCGATCGCAGACCCGGGTTAATTCCAACAAAGAGAATGGATAACCCCGGAGCCAGATAATCGGGTAGACCTGAATGCTGATGACTTGCGGACATACGTCCCCGATCCTTGGATAGACTGCGGGTCTTCATACCTTGATTATACAGAGCCAGGAATTTTGCTGTGTTGCCTCACGGCTACCACAATGGAGGGGAGGATACGAAAAGAGTGCGGAGAAAAAAACGGAAATGCTAGGAGCCTGTCGGACTTAGAGGATCGAGAGCGAAAAAGAGGCTGAGCGAGGCCAGATTTTGACGATTTCGCCAGCCCCTAGTGGGACTATGGTCCAAGAAATCGCCGAAATATGGACCGCTTAGACACTTTTGCAGCCGATTCATCCTAAGTCCGACAGGCTCCTAAAAAAAGGATTTCATCTCAATCGACCACCCGGCAAAAACCGAATCGCGATTTACTTGGAAGCCTGTTTCGTTTGAATCTCGGAAAAGGTTTTTTCCGCCTCAGGGAGAAGATCATCCCGGTTTGCCGCCCTGGCAAGCTCCAGCGCCCTTTTCGCCAAATCAAAAGCCTCTTGATCCTCTCCCCGCTCAACACACAATCGCGCGACAACCATGCGAGCATTAATGGATTGAGGATCCTTCTGAATCACCTGGCGCAGCATCGCTTCGCCTTTTTCGGAATCTCCTCCAAATAATCCGGGGACTTCGATGAGGATCGTTCCTTTAGAAGAGAGGGCATCCATATGGTTAGGATTGAGCACTAGGGTCTTGTCCAGAGCTTCCATCATCCGACCATATTCAAACACCGAGAAAAGAACTTCTCCGTTGGCCCGCATACGTTCGCCAATATTACAGAACAGGGCAAAATGCGCGTCGGCTGAACGCTCGTCGAGTTTCACAGCCTTCTCAGCCAATTCCCTCCCACCCTCAAAGTGAGCAACCCGAACCGTTTCGTCCTTCGCCAGCCGGCCTTTCTGGCACTCATCCATCGCCTGTTGCGTCAAAGCCTGAGAAGATTCCTCACCCCAGACTCCAGGAATGACCAACCAGGAAAGCAGCACGCTGGCAAACAAAATATAAAGCATTCGATGAATCACGGTCATATTGTCCAAGTCCTTTGTGCGCTACTCTGGTGAATTCCAACCAATA
>JBDSHB010000035.1:0-4641 GCA_039918695.1 Nitrospirales bacterium
AAGACAGGCTAACAGCAACGCCCCTGATATGATTGGCCACAAGGAATGGGTTGAGGGCACATGTGGGGAAAATGAAGTTGGTTCATGCCCATGAGAGCCAACCAAACGAAGTGCATTTCCCGTCGATAAAAATAAAAATCCCTTCATACAGCCATGGGCCAGCATATGAAAAATAGCCACCGCAAAAGCCCCGACTCCGCAGGTCATGATCATAAAACCGATTTGACCAATAGTGGAAAACGCCAGCATGCGTTTAATATCCACCTGAGTCAGGGAGACCAGAGTCGCAAAAAGGGCCGTTAGGCCTCCGATCACCGCAATGACGGTCATGGCTTGAGGCGAAAGTATCACGAGGGGACTCATGCGAACCAACAAAAATGGGCCAGCATTCACCATGGTCGCGGCGTGAATCAAAGCCGAAACGGGCGTAGGCGCTTCCATGGCAAAGGGTAGCCAGACGTGGAATGGCAACTGTGCGGATTTTCCCATGGCCCCCAGGAATAGAAAGAGTGTAATGAGCGTGAGGATGTGAATCGGGACCTCCAGACCGAGCCAGCCGAACAGGTTGATTGTGTTTCCCTGCATGGATGGGGCTTCCGCTAAAATCGTCTGGATATCCAGGGTCCCAAAAGTGGAAAAGGTCAGAATGACCCCGAAACCTAACCCCACGTCTGCGACCGAATTCACGAGAAAGGCCTTGGTCGCAGCCTGAGCAGATGACTGCCGCTCACCCCAATGAGAAATCAGCAAATAGGAACAGATACCCATGATCTCCCAAAACACAAACATCATGAGCAGATTATTGCTCATGACCAGCATGATCATCGAAAAAGTAAACAACGCGATGACCGCAAAAAAACGGTTGAACCGGGGATCGCCGATCATATAGCGGGACGCGTACACATGCACCACGCTGCTCACACCGGTCACCAAGAGCAGAAGCAACACGGTCAGTTGGTCGACATAAAGCCCTAAATCGACCACCAGATCTCCAGAATGAATCAGTCGATACAGGGGGATGGAAAAGGCCCCGTCCGATACCACATGAGCAAACGCGATTGTGGAAAAAGCGAAGGAGAGGGCCATAGCCGGGATCCCGATCTTATGACCTTGCTCCCCCAGCCAGGGTTTCCCCAGCACGAGAATCAGAACGGTCAGCAGAGGAAGGAGGGGAATAAGGATGAGGAATGTCATATCAGGAGTACACCATATGCCCAATCCTCCTAAAGCCCGGGCGGAAGCGCGTTCTTGAGGAGAAAGCTGACAATGTTATCGCTCATCAGTCCCAACACAATGACCCCCACTGACGTTGCGCCGAGAGCAATCCGCACCGCCAACGGAACCTCACGCATGAGAGGAGGCTGCTGGGCTGACCGGTCATGAAACATTC
This sequence comes from Nitrospirales bacterium, assembly GCA_039918695.1. Taxonomy (GTDB): domain Bacteria; phylum Nitrospirota; class Nitrospiria; order Nitrospirales; family UBA8639; genus Nitrospira_E. Next base: position 1,391 of record JBDSHB010000035.1, read on the forward strand.
TTTCAAATAATTTAAGAAAGTAGGCCAGAGTCAACAACGTCGCAATCAGCACGGCGATAATGGCAAGGTAGTTCTGCGCTTCCACCGCGCCAAGAATGATGTACCATTTTCCAAAAAATCCCCCTGTTGGAGGAATCCCGATCATCGATAGGGCTATGACCACCAGGGCGACCGACATCCATCCTGCTCCTCCCTGCAAGCGCACAAGATCCTCAATAGTCCGAACCCCATACAGATGAATAATCGCCCCTGCCCAGAAAAACAATCCCGCTTGCATCACGGCATCATTCAAAAGGTAAAAGACTCCTCCGACAAAACCGGTTTGATTCCCGAGACTAATTCCCACCAGCACCAGCCCGATATGCGAAAGCCCTCCATACGCAAACATGCGTTTAATTTCTGTCTGGGACAAAGCCAGGAATGCGCCAACCAAGGCTGCAAGAGCGCCCAACACTCCCACCAAAAACAGAATGGGAATCTGGTAGACCACCGCATGGGCCCCGAGGACCCAAAACATAATACGAATCCATCCATAGAGGGCGACCTTGGTCACTAACGAAGCCAGTATGGGTGATACGCGGTCCGGAGCATACGTGTAGGCATCCGGCAACCAGCCGTGGAGCGGCACCAACGCCATCTTGATGCCCAGACCGATAAACATAAATAACACTCCGACAGCGATGGCCTTGGAGCCCACCAAGGGTGGCACCCGCTGCGCCAGATCCGCCATATTGAGCGTACCCGTTTCAGCATATAAGTATCCTACCCCCAGGAGATACAAGGAAGCTCCGAACGTGCCTAATATTAAATACCGGAACCCTGCGACAAGGGCTTTCCCGCCAGCCAACCCAACCAAGGCATAGGCACAGAGGGCGGATACTTCTAAGAAAACGAAAAGATTGAACAGATCTCCGGCAAACACCAGGCCGGTCAGACTGGCGATCAATAACAAGACCAGGGTATAAAACGGCACAATCCGGCTACCGAGATAGGGAAACAATACCGAACTAAGGAATGTGATACACACTAACCCGACGAGACTTAAAGCCACGGTCATGACGCTGGCCAATCCGTCCGCCACCCATTCAATCCCGAACGGAGCGGCCCATCCCCCAAAGTCATAATGAATGGTCCCGTTTTGAAGAACTCCTACCAGATTGGCGAAGGAGACCGGAACCATGGCAGCCAGCACACCAATCGCTAATGGCCGGCACCACTCCCGACGCCTGATACCGATTAATGGCAGACAAATGGCCAAACTGAGAGGTAATAGGAAAAGAATTACGGGAAGGTGTCGTGTCATTCCATCTTTTTGAGAATTTCTTCTTCGTCCAGGCTGCCGTATTTCTTATAAATGGCATCTGCCAGGGCCAAAGATACTCCCAGGGTGGCAACGCCCACGACAATCGCCGTCAATGTCAGAACATGAGGGAGAGGATTGGCATAGACTTCAGGCTGAATAATTTCCGTGGTGGAGAGCAAAATAGGCACCGTAGCACCTCGCTTGGCACTCGTCGTGACGAGGAAAAAAATCACACTCGTTTGCATGAGATACATCCCGATGAGTTTTTTCACCAGATTGTACCGGGTCACCATAATATAGATGCCCCACAGAAACAGCAGCACGAAGGCAATATAGTTGGGGCGCTGGAGCCACCCCCCAATCAAATCAAACATCATACTCCTGCTCGGTATCGTGATAGGCCAAGCTGAGAACGATAGAGATACCGGTCACCGCCACGTCCACGGCCACGCCGATTTGTGCTAATAGAATCCCCATGTACCGACGTGCGGGAGCATCCAAACCCGGAATTTCCAAATTGGCATAGTTAAGAAATTCCCCACCTCCAATGAGGCATAAGCCACCCACTGCCACAAAAATAATCAATCCGATCCCATCGCCATGCAACGCCTTTTCTACCAGACGCCCCTGAGGGGACTTTAGCCCAAACACCAAAAAAGTCAGGATCATACTGGTCGTCCAAATGACGCCGGCCACAAACCCTCCTCCCGGGCTGTACTGGCCGAAGAACAAGACGTAAATGGCAAACAACTGGGCCAGAGGAATGAGCAAGCGACTCATGGACTGAACAATGATGCTGTCATGGATCTGTTTCATGAGCCTGGCTCCTTTAATAACAACGCACAGGCAATGCCGGCCGTAAATATCACCACGGTCTCAATCAAGGTATCAAATGCCCGATAGTCCATCAGCACCGAGGTGACCACATTAGGGGTGAGCGTGTCCGCATAGCTATTCTGTAAGTACACAGGAGAAATATGCACGTTGGGCGGTGAGGTCGGGTCGCCGAACTGAGGAAGATCATTAGCCGCCAGTAACAACAGAAGGCCCAACAAGGGCAGCCCGAGCACTCCGGCCAGTGGAGGAGCGGGACGACGAAGGCGACTATCCTTGGGAGCGGTATCAAACAACGTGATGAGAAACAACACGGTGCCCAACCCGGCCCCAATCACGGCTTCCACAAAGGCTACATCCACCGCGCCAAGCCAAGCCCAAACCAGGGCCAGAAAGAAACTGTAAGAGCCGAGGATGAACACGGAACTCATCAATTCCTTCACCAAAAATGTGGCGCTGGCTGCCGTCAGGACCAGGAGTAACAGCAAAGCAATATTCACTGAATACATCATGGGTCTTCCTCCGCCTGAGGTTTGAGGCCAGCCCGATAGGCCGCTCGAATGGTTGCATGAGCAATGACCGGATTTAAAAGGATGAGCAAGACCAGAACGACCAGGATCTTCAGCATATTGATCCCGAATCCCTGGTACAAAGCAAGGCCCGCTAGGACGCAAATCGCGCCGAGGGAATCAGTCAGGGAGACCGCATGGGATCGCGAAAACACGTCAGGGAGGCGTAGCGTGCCAATCGCAGCCACAACCAGGAAAAATACCCCTGCTAGAATTAACCCGATGGCAAGAACGACCATTTAGGGTGTTCCTCGTTGCTCAAGAAATTTGGCAATGGCAAATGCCCCAACCAAGTTGAGAAGCGCATATCCCGTGGAGATATCCACGAACATGTCTACACGGTCATAGACTGTTCCCATCACAACGCCCAGAATGATGGCTTTGGTCGAAATTCCCGCTAACCCTAATACCCGATCAAACACCGTGGGACCCTGGATCACTCGGTACAGATACACGAGAATCAGAAAAGACAACATGATTAACAAAAACAGAAAAAAATCAATCATCAGTGATTCGTGTCTTCTTGAAAAACCCAGGCAAGCTTG
>JBDSHB010000036.1:0-2666 GCA_039918695.1 Nitrospirales bacterium
TCCACATCGACGGTCGAAGACATATTTTCAACCACAAAAGTATTTGTTGCACTCTCGACGCAATCCAAAAGGACAACATTCCGATCTAAAAATTGGAGCTTTTGCGCCTCAGATTTCTCCCCGGTTAGAAAACTTCCCGCCAGATCTCCAAGTAACAGCGCTATTCGAAAAACGTTCTTGTGTTGTGAAAGGTTCCTCATTGGGTCCTCCGTAGGTGTAATTGTAAGAGCCATGCCCAGACCACTCCTCAAGCATTTTGACTCAGCTAACCGTGATTGAGGGTTGTTCTTCTTGGCCTTTCATGTCTCGCTCCGGCCAGTGGATGTGGTGTGAAAATCCGATCCGGTTCAATCGCGGGTGATGCATGGATAAAAACGTGGAATCCCTCCTTTGATGAAGGTGAACAAAAAAAGGGCCTTTGAGGCTTACATAACCCTCAAAGGCCCTCCATTGCCTTGCTCTGTGTGCTCAACCCACCTATGAACTGATCCTATGATGGGTGAATGGAATTTCTACCACAATCTGAATGAAAATGTCCCACCCCGTATTGGCCGGCGGGCTGCATTCAAAGGGAACGCGGTTCCTTGTGGCCGGATATCGAATGGTAAATTTCTCTTGATGATTTCCCTCACCCGCACCTTGCCCCAATAGAGGCGAGCGACCATTCAAGAATCATAGTTGAACATGTCGATACTCTGTTTCGATAGACAGGTTGGTGGCATGAGGACCGATGGGTAAAAACGCCGGTGGCGGCCCCGTTGCTCGACTGAGGGCTGGCTTTTTTAACTTTTACCCTAGTCTAATCATCGGGGTGTTGCAGCGCCCGGCAGGGGCCAAGAACGGTCATGATGACAATCCCCTGTCGGAGATCCGCCCGATTGCGTATACGGAGTTGGCTGGCGGTCCGCCGTTTCGGAGAGGTCGTTGGTCTGAATTGCTGTACGGGTTGTTTGGGTTTTGTCGGAGACGATTTCGTGGTGTCAGCCGCCTTACGGTCACCCAGGTCATGTGCATCATTGGAGGGAAGGAAAAGATCCTTAAGATTCTTGAAGGCGATGTCTCGCCGTATCCGCTCATTCAGCCATCGAATGGCCAAGGCGATCCCTGATAAAAAAAGCAGGACAGCAAAAAACACTAATGATTCCATGCTCATTATCCCCTCACTTTTTCGTTGGGCCGGAAGATTCTTCCTCCGTGCCGGCAATGGCGTCCCGCATGGCCGTATCGGCTTGCACATTTTTCATCCGATAATAATCCATGATGCCTAAATTTCCCTGACGAAATGCTTCTGCCATGGCCCTGGGAACTTCTGCCTCGGCTTCGACGACACGGGCTCGCATTTCCTGTTCCAAGGCGACCGCCATCGCCCGCCGTTCTTCCGCTTTGGCCTGGGCAATTTGTTTGTCCGCATTGGCCTGGTCAATTTGCAGTTTCGCGCCAATGTTTTCACCGACGTCTACATCCGCAATATCAATGGACAAAATTTCGAATGCTGTGCCGGCATCGAGTCCCTTCCCTAAGATATTTTTTGAAATGTAATCCGGGTTTTCCAGAACATCCTTATGAGAGGCGGAAGATCCGATCGTGCTGACCATGCCTTCTCCCACGCGGGCAATGATCGTTTCTTCACCCGCTCCGCCGACCAAGCGGTCGATATTGGCCCGAACGGTCACCCGGGACACGGCAATGAGCTGGATGCCATCTTTGGCGACAGCCGTTACCCGAGGTGTTTCGATGACTTTGGGAAGGACCGACATTTTGACGGCCTCCAGGACGTCCCGGCCGGCCAGGTCAATGGCGGCGGCGCGTTTAAAGGTCATGGGGATATTGGCTTTGTCAGCCGAGATCATGGCATTGACGACTTTGACGACATTCCCCCCTGCCAGAAAGTGGGCTTCCAAATCGTTCACGGGAATTTCGAGTCCGGCCTTCACCGCGCTGATTCTGGCGTTGATCACGGTGACCGGAGGAACCCGGCGTAAACGCATGCCCACGAGCGTAAAGAGTCCGACATAGGCATTCGAGGCCCAGGCGGCGATCCAAAGAGGGATCGGAATGACATAGAGAAGGCCAAACAAGAGCACCATAACCATGACGAGGAGTCCGAGTGAACCGAAGGCCTGGGTTTCAATTTCCATTATGCGATGTCCTTTTCTGATTGAGAAAAATCGTGAAAGATAGAAATATTGTAAACGTGTAGCGAAATGATTTCCGATTGGTAGATTTTCCAAGACTTCATGGATGTGACTTCCATGCAGCCTTGACAGAGAACGAGCATAGAGTATATCAACAATGATCGAGATTTTTGACGCATTATTTTAGCCCTTCTTCCTCAAACACTTCTAGATTCGTATGCCGTTCCCATCATTTTGAAAAGCGAGAGGTATCCGGGGGAATGAATAAGGAAATATCTCTGCCTTGGTCCCGGATTTCCAACATTTTTGACCATTATGAAAAGGCGTGGATTCAACTTGTAAGTGCAACAGAGGTTCATGTCCTTCCGAATCAGGTGGTTCGTAATTATTGAGAGGCTTCAAGTGGGTAGGGCGTAGGGAACCTGTCCCTACCAGCTTATTTACTCTCTGTTGCCTCCCTGCTACCCAAGACATTGAAATGTAAAACCTTATTGCCTTTATAAGGAGTGTTGCACTTACAAGTTGAATCCA
>JBDSHB010000037.1:0-2982 GCA_039918695.1 Nitrospirales bacterium
TCACCGATGGTGAAACTTCCCTTATCCTAATGGATTGGAGTGGATAGGCCTCAAGAGACAAAACTGACTCCTATCTCCAACTTTTGTCTTAGATTTCCAATTTTCTGCCATGTACCATGATCAACACTTCCTATTTGGGGCTTCATACTTGTCAGATGGTGACATCCGGTTTGTCATTCATGGCCTCCCCAGGTTTTTGGTCGAAGGCACACCACAGCACAGCCAAACCTGTCCGACCTTCACACGCAAAATAATTATGCCAATATCTCTCAACGACTTTTAACTAACTTGCAGGCAAGCAAGTATTCATGTGCTTCATGGGTGTATCTCGAATCTTGACCAATAATATTCCAGGAATTTCGAAATCATGGATCTTGTAAACGAAGCGAAACAAACCGTTAAAACCAGACCGATGGAACGGGTTTTGTCGCCGCTGGAGGATTTCACCAAACTAAATGCCTCGGGCGGAATCGTTCTTTTGTTTTGTACCGCTCTCGCATTGGTACTGGCCAACTCACCCTATGGTGATCTTTATTCGGTTTTCTGGGATCTCCCTTTCACCATTGGCATTGGCACCTATCTATTAGAAAAACCCTTAATACATTGGATCAATGACGGAATGATGGCCATTTTCTTTTTCGTCATCGGACTTGAAATCAAACGGGAAATATTGGTCGGAGAATTATCCGAACCCCGTCAAGCCATTCTTCCCATTGCGGCTGCTATTGGAGGCATGCTGGTTCCGGCATTAATATTTCTCCTGTTCAATTCTCAAGCACCCTACAGTTCCGGTTGGGGAATTCCCATGGCCACCGATATTGCTTTTGCAATCGGCCTGCTGGGTCTATTGGGTCCGAGGGTTCCATTTTCTGCTAAAATTTTTCTGACCACCCTGGCTATCGTTGACGATCTTGGAGCCGTCCTGGTCATTGCGTTGTTTTATACTTCGGATATCTCATGGGTCAGCCTTGGAACCGGCTTAGTCTTCCTAGCCATACTTATGGGTGCAAACCGGATGGGCATTCGTTCTTCCTTTATATACGGGCTGTTCGGGATTGGTGGCCTATGGTTGGCGTTTCTTTTTTCCGGCCTTCACCCAACGATTGCCGGCGTGCTTGCCGCCTTCACCATTCCAGCCACTTCAGCTATCACAAAAAAGGAATTTGCCCATAAAAGTGAAAAATTCAGTCAAGAATTCCGAAAGGCCGAAGTCTCGGGGGTTTCTGTGTTAGGCAATGAAGAACAGTCACAGGCGATCCAGGCTCTCGAAAAAGCCAAGGATTTAATTCAACCCCCTCTTCAAAAACTCGAACATGCCTTATACCCGTGGGTCACGTTCGCCATCATGCCAATTTTTGCATTGGCCAATGCGGGCGTGGTGATTGCTACGGACTTCTCCTCCCTTCTCAGCCATTCCGTCTCACTTGGAATTGGTCTGGGATTGTTGCTGGGCAAGCCATTGGGGATATGCCTTGGAGTCTGGGTTGTCGTTTACTTTGGCCGTTCTGTTCTTCCATCCCACCTGAACTGGCCACAAATTATAGGTTTGGGATTTATGGGAGGAATTGGATTTACCATGGCCATTTTCATTGCGACCTTGGCTTTCCACGAACCTTCCGATTTACAAACAGCTAAATTGGCCATTTTAGTCGCATCCTGCCTATCAGCCTGTATTGGTTTACTTCTTTTATCGAAATCAACCAGGACGCCGACTGGAAAATGGACTTCATAGCGCAGAGTCCCCGCATTGAGTTCTCCTAGCCCATTTTTCCACTCTTTAGAAAATCGTGAATATCAAACCCAGGGTTTTCCTCAGGTCACTGATGAAGAAAAATTTGATATACTCAAACGTCTGTACCAGATTTCTTAATTTTCAATTTTCCAAAGGAGTGCTTCATGCCTTTCACGACCGTATTCCAACAAATATCAAAGATTCCATCCGCTCAGGGCTCCATGAGGCTCTTTAGTCTGTATGTAGTGTGCTTTTTAGCTGGATGTCTGGTTTTTTCCGGTGTGGCGTTAGCTCATGAAGGAAAAGACACGAAAGGAAGCGAATCCCTGTCCGGGGAACGTGTCATAAGTGGAACGGTGCTAGAAGTCAGAGGGGAACAGGCCAAGGTGGACACAGGGGAAGTTCAGTATCGATATCTCCCTATGAATCTCCGTGAAGAGAAAGGGCTCCCCGCTCTGAAAGAGGGGGATCGCGTTGAAATAACCGTCAACGATCAAAACCTCATTGTGGATGTTCATCTGGAAGGTGAAGAGTCTCATCATCGAATCGTACACGGGATTTTAGCCCAGCCACTGGTGACCGGACACGAAAAAGCCGTCATTCAGTCGAAGGAGGGTCAAGAGGAATCGCATAATATCAGGCCATTGGCCAGGAGCAAAGTGGCATCCATCCCGGTTGGCGCGGAAGTCATATTCCTCATTGATGAAATGGATCAGATCGTTGACGTCACATTTGAGAATAAGACAGAAGTGGACAAAGTCCAACATTCTGAGAAAAAGAAATCTCCCCTGAAAGGGAATTTCAAACAGGTTTCAGGCATCCTGAAACAACCACTGAAAGACAATATGATTTCCGTTCAACAGGATGGGAAAAAGGAACAACAGTATGAAGTGCGTACCCTAATTCAAGATAAGTTTAAAAAGCTTTCTACAGGACAAGAAGTCATACTATTTGTTGATGATGAAAATAAGGTCACTGATGTGTCTTTTATAGAGAAAAAGTAAAAGCCCATCGCACTAACGGTGCAATCAAAACAATAGAGACGCCAAAGGCATTTCGAATTCTACGGGAATGGCTAAGAGGCAGATGGATTTTGAATGGGTCGGGACCACCGAGCAGCATGACGCACATGGGTGGACGCCTCTCCACCCGGTGCTCCCAACCCATCTCAGGAATGAGAAGTTAGACGGGAATGCGTTCCCGGTCGCGGGACACAGGTAGCACTAAGCTTCTGCTCCAAAAGACTCCCA
>JBDSHB010000038.1:0-4307 GCA_039918695.1 Nitrospirales bacterium
CAGCCAGTGCACGATGAATAATCTCACCATTGGCGGATGGGATCAACGGCACAACCGCCCCTTTGCCTATTACGAAACCATCGGCGGGGGTATGGGCGCGGGTCCTCATTACGATGGGGCAAACGGCCGCCACTCACATATGACTAATACGCTAAATACCCCTGTGGAAGCCGTTGAATATGCCTATCCGTTTCGAATTGTGCGTTATGCCTTGCGGGATGAGTCTGGAGGAAATGGTCACCATCAAGGCGGGGATGGAATCGTGCGGACATACGAATTTCTTCAGCTTGCCGAGGTGACACTGTTGTCCGACCGCCGAATTACCAAGCCGTATGGATTGGAAGGAGGCGCACCGGGACAACCGGGCCGCAATCAATTGAAGCGAAATGGAGTTGAAAAAGACGTCAGAGGAAAATGCTCCTTCCCCGTTGAAGCTGGCGATGAACTCACCATCGAAACTCCCGGCGGCGGCGGATATGAAACTATCTGAATCCGGCAAAATGATATACCCCCCATTGCCAAGCGCGGTTTCTTGAGTAATTCTTGAATATTCACCCAACAAATTTCCTAGCATAGATTTTCATTCATTCTCTTTATAATGCTGTTCGACGAGTGACCTGACTGAATGATGAAAAGCAAATAAACTTCTCCGACCACTCTTCATGATGTTCCGTTGCCTTCTACACCCTCTCATTAAATAGTATGAGTTTTTGGGCAACTGTCTCACGCGAAATGAATTTCGATTATTTTTAGCGTGCTCCTCTTTTTTCCCCGAACAACGACAAAATTACTTGTGCATCAGCTGGTTGACAGAAATAACGGAATAACTTAATCTGTCGTAGCACGAAATTTAAATTAGTAGCACGTGCGCAGCCGAAGGGTCATTGTGGGAAGAATCTTCTGCAATTCGGATTTCCTGGAAATAAATTTCCTGGATTTCTTTCGACAGTTTAATTCGCTGCAACATTCGATAAATCGATTAGGCATTACAGAATCTCATCAGCGATACACTTGTGGAGCAGCAGTGGCAAGAGAACTAACAGACAATTCACCGAGTCCAGATGCTGCTGAGGGTGTTCTCGCTCGACTAAATCTTCGAATCGGTTGGTAATTCCTTACAGCCAGGTCATAAGGGTCCGCGCTGTTCATCAAGACAGCCATACACAGATTGGCGTGGGTTTTTCAGTGACCCACATACGATTGATTTGGAAAGCAGGAAGGAGTGAGGCAATGGATTTTCGATTGCGTGTGCTATTAATAGCAGTTTGGGTGATTGTGCTGACGACTCCACAGACCACTTTTGCGGGGGACGAGAAAAATGAACCAGCGGTTGCCACCCTGCCGGAAGTCGTGGTTAAAGGAGAGCGTCCTCATGATTCTATCTCCGTCTCCAGGGCAGACGTATCCGCCGATCCCGCTGCGTTGCCGGCTTCGACCACGATTGTGGATTCGACTTATATCCAACGCACGCCGATCGTCAACAGCTATGTCGATTTGTTCCGTCCTCTTCCCGGATTCAACATCAATAACCTCGGCCAAGTGGGAATAGGTAACGGGATCGCCATTCGGGGATTTACCGATTTGGAGCACGGGCGTGATGTGGCCTACTTTATCGATGGGATTCCTATCAACGAGGTGTCCAGCATTCATACCCCCAACTACGCCGACTTGAATATCCTCATTCCGGAAACCGTTGAGCGGTTGGAGGTCATTCGCGGCCCTTTCAGTGCTCTGTATGGAGACTCCAATTTAGGCGGCGCGGTGAATATTGTGACCAAGCGCTTCGATTCCACGGGAGAGGCGAAAGCTTCCGGCGGATATTTCGCCACTGCTCGAGGGATTGTGACCTACAGCCGTCCAAAAAGTGAAGAAGGCAAGATTTCGCCCTTTCTCGCATTCGAGGGGTACCACACCGATGGATATCGTGATAACCAGGGATATAAGCGCTATAACCTATTTGGGAAAGCGACGCTTCCAACCAAGAAAGGCGACTTGTCCATCCGGACGCAATTTTACGGTGGCGATTGGGGTGCTGCAGGCTATATCAATCGTGATCTTGTCGAATCGGGGGCATTGAGTCCAAAAGCTGCCGTCAACTCCACGGATGGTGGGCATAAAAACTTTCAGAATGGCACCCTGAACTACCTGTTGGGAGATCTCAATCAAGCATTTTCTTTTACCGGCTTCGTGAATCATGATGTATTTGTCCGCTATGCCGACTTCGGAGGGGGACAGCGCGTGCAGGACGAAGACCGTCTCACTACCGGCCTGACGATCAAGAAAGTATGGACTGGTGAGTTGTTTGACAGTATGCCCGTACAATTGATAGTCGGGACCAATTTCCGCAACGATTCTGTCGATGTCAGTCAACATCCCACGGTCAAGCGAAACATCAGTGGCTCTGCGGTCAGAAAACTTGATTTTACCGAACAGGGCTGGGGACAATACCTCCAGGCTCAGGTCAAACCCTTCTCGTGGATTAAATTCACGGGTGGTGTCCGCTATGATCATTTCTGGTATCAGGTCGATGATAAGCTGTCCGCGAGTTCCGTCCCCAATATGGACACCGGGGTGTTCAGTCCTAAAGCGGGAATTGCGGTTACTCCGGCCTCATGGCTGGAAGTGTTTGCCAACTATGGAGAAGGATTTCGCTCTCCCAGTGCGGTTGATGATGTCGTCAATTCAACGAAAGTGAAGCCCATCAAATTGCGCAGCCAGGAAGTGGGGTTTCAAATTCAGCCGTCCACCCGCTTGACCTTTCGGGCTGCGCTATGGAGCACCAGGCTCAACCAAGAAGTCTTTCAGGCAACGGCTGGACTGGACCCGCAAAATCTCGGGAAGTCGCTTCGCGAGGGCTATGACCTTGAAGGACGTTATTATGTTCGTCAGGATAAGCAGGGCCAAGCATCCCTATTCGTCAATTACTCCCAGATCCGCGCCAAGCTGGTGGATTCGTCCCCGGCCGTAGATGTGCCAAACGTGCCGTTGTACCTCATTAATGTGGGCAGTGATGTGGATGTTCCGCTGGGTGGACCCGATTCACCGCATCGAGTCGGTGGTCAACTCTATGTGACGTTCATTGGGAGAAAGAATCTTAGTGAGGACGGGGCCTTGACCACCAAGGCATATCAACGGATCGCCAACCGTCTCTTCTATGCTCATCAAAGCGGATGGACGGGATTTATGGATATCATTTGGTATCCTTCGAACCGCTTGAGCGAGACGGCGATCAACTTAGGCAATCCAACCGGTGCCACCTCATCGGATATCTTTGTGAATCCGCAAGCACCCTTTACTCTCCAAGTCGGGGTCTCATATCGGTTCAAGACCTAACAAGACATTCATTAGGAGGGCCAGAGATGCGTTTGGGGACATGGGGGCAATTAGTAGGCATCGTATTCGTGGGTCTGTTGGTTATTGGCGAGGCCCATGCGCACGATGTATGGATCATGATCATGCCGGATGGAGCTGCCACACTACGTGCAGTGGTTCATCATGGGCATCCGGGTGACCCCAAAACTCCGGATCCCGATAAGCTGTTCGAATTCATTATGCAGGGCAGCCGTCAACCAACCCAATCACTTCTGGCCGGAGTCACAGTCACCCTGCAGGATGGGATTCCGGTCCTTATGACGAACCCTTTGACTCCCCCCAATGAAGCCAGCCTCACCATCCTCGCTGCACGCTATGATAACGGCTATTGGGTGAAAATGCCGTTCGGACATCGCAATACTAGCAAACGGCAGGTCCGGGATGGCGAGGAAAGCCTCTACTCAATGAAGTTTGCGAAGGCGTTGCTTCAAAAAAGCTCAGAAATAACGAATGCCTATCAACAAAACATCGGACATCGGCTTGAATTGATACCAGTCAGTAACCCATTTGCGAGTAAACCTGGAGATGACTTAATGATACAAGTGGATTTTGATGGAAAGCCCTTACCCGATAGTGATGTCGAGAGCGGCGATGGGATCACGCCGAGGGATGAGAAAGATATCCCACGATTCCGTACCGACAAGCAGGGTATCGCCGTGATTCCAATCACCCGGCGAGGTCCACATCTTTTCGTCGTTGATCACCTGGAAGCATCCATCCATCCCGACTTGGCAAGTCAAGAATTGTACAATGCGACGCTAAGTTTTGTCCTGCCGTGATCCAGTGGTCTCATGCGCAGTCAGAGTTTGATGATGCGAGTGGCCGCCACTCACAATGACCAATACCCTGAATACGCCGGTAGAAGCTGTGGAGTATGCCTATCCATTTCGAATTACTCGCTATGCTTTGCGCGAAGGTTCAGGAGGAAGCGGTCA
>JBDSHB010000039.1:0-3035 GCA_039918695.1 Nitrospirales bacterium
ATGAAACGGTTTCACAAAAAACCCCTGAGCGCCTTCCTGTAACAGTTGACGAAGGGCTCGTTCGTCCGCTGCCCCAGACATCATCAGCACCGGCACCTGATGGCCCAACCATCGTAATTCATCCAGCATGGTCCGCCCATCCATAATGGGCATATCCATATCTAATAAAATGCCATCCACCTTTTGGCGGCTCGCAACGGCCAGCCCTTCCCACCCATTTCTCGCAACAAGCACCTCATATCCCCATTCCTGAAGCGCATGCTTTAATAGTCCGGTCACTGTTGGATCATCATCGACCACCAACAAGCATGGTCGGATTTCCTTGGTGTCCATCCCATCAGAGGACAGACTCCCTGATGTGGTGTTGACTGCCCGAAGGGTTTGGACACAAGTAGGGCAATAGGTATGGGCGAGGTCGATCTCAGAAAATTTGAGATGATCCATAGATAAAAACGACGCCAAATTCCGCCCTTTTTTCGTGCCAACCTGCGCGGCAGAGGAATCCTGCTCCCGTTCACACCACGCGCACGTAGAGACGGATCGGGAAGAAGCCGGGGATAACGAAAGACATTGCTCTAACACCCTTGCCCGAGAGATGACTCCCACAAGATTATGATTGCGCACAACAGGCATTCTCTGGACATGTTGTTGCGTCATCGCATCCAACACCTTATTAAGGGATTCATCCTCATGTACATACACAGGTGTGGTCATCGTGTCTTCGACTCTAAGATCATCAAGTGAATGCAACCGTGAAACGGCCTCCAACAGACGGAAATCTGACACGATCCCAAGAATTTTTTGTTCGGAATCAACGACCGGCCATCCACAATATTGACCGGAGAGGAATTGCAGCGCCAAATCGTTTTCGAATTTTCCACGGCAAAGTGGTAACGCTTTAGGATCCATTAAGTCTTTTGCTAATAGGGGGGACGAAGGCAGGTGGTTCATGAGAGGGCCTCTCTTTCAAACCGGTTTCAACCAGGAAACCATGGGTGAAGGGGGTGGGGATGAGCCGATACAAATGATCGGAATAACTAAAAAGAACTACAGGAAAGAACTACAAAACTAAATAAACCAAAAGCAAAAAACAGACCAAACACAATGGAATGGGTTTTAAATAGAAAACCTCTTATATTTCATAAGATAAATGAGAGACGGTTTCCCTCCCCATAAAATTCCAGGAAGTTTTGACGTATTAAATAAACAAAAGCATTAGGCTAAATCATACAATCTGATGGTTGGAACTATTCCACGGACTGAAGAAAAGTGTCCGGATCACATGAGACTTTAATAAAGAATTTCGGAATGGTCGATTATATTCGGGAGAAAGGAAGCAGAAAGTTATAAAGCCAATTCATAACTCCTCCCTGTTTATAGTGAGCAACTCGGTTAGATGGAATCTCGAGAACAAAAATTCAACCACTGCTTGCGCTGGTGGTAAGTGAGGAAATCACATTGAACCCTCCAGGTTGGCAGTTAGAGAATTCTGTAGGAAGAGTCCCTCTCCATTCCAAAAACGAAAGCTGCGGCTCTCAATAGAGGGAGCAGCCCCTTTGTTGTTCTGGACGGACAGAGAAAGTCCCTACACCTTTTTGTTCGATCACAACACTCAAGAAATTTTGCCTCAGGACATGACCCATCCAAAGCACGGGTTTGGCCATTAGATTTTGTCCCCGGTGCCCACATAGACCTCATTTGCGCCCACTCTCAGGGGTGTGCTACCAGTGACAGGTCCCCACATGGAAGGCAGCAATGGAATATGGAACACGCTACCGAACCTACAAAAGAACGATTGTTGCTCAGGCACCCTGGCGCGATCATGTTTGTCTCCTGTTATGAATTGGGCCACCAACCTCTTGGCATCGCCCAACCGATGGGATTTCTCGAGCAAGTCGGATTTTCTCCGGTTGGCCTCGACATCGCCGTTGAAACCATTGATGAACCGGCTCTCAGGCTCGCCAAATTCGTCGGCATTTCAGTTCCCATGCACACAGCGCTCAGGCTTGGGGTACGCGTAGCCGAGCTGATTCGCGCCGTAAATCCAGCCTGCCACATCTGTTTCTATGGCCTGTACGCCTCAATCAATGCGGAATATTTGCTCCAGGGGCTGGCAGATTCTGTGGTGGGCGGAGAATATGAGATCCCGCTACGATCACTCATTGAGACACTCGATCGAGATCAGACGATCAACGATCTTGAGGGAGTAAGCTCTCCAAACCGGGTCGTTGCTCCCTATTTGAAGCGGCCCTACTCAACCACTTCAACGACGTCTCAACCCATCCCAAGTCGCACAGGACTCCCGATGTTGGACCAATATGCCCAGCTCGAAGAAAACGGGACAGAACGACTGGTCGGATATGTCGAGACCAGTCGTGGATGCCTCCATCAGTGTCTTCATTGTCCGATCGTGCCGGTGTATGAAGGGCGATTTTTCCTTGTCCCGGAGGCCGTCGTCCTCGAGGACATTCGGCAGCAGGTACAAGCAGGCGCCACGCATATTACTTTCGGCGATCCTGATTTTTTGAACGGGCCGGGGCATTCCCTCAGCATTGTTCGCACGATGCATGAGGAGTTTCCGTATCTGACCTTTGATTTCACCGCGAAGATCGAACACCTCTTGAAGCACCGTACCTTGATGCCGGACCTTGAAGGACAGGGGTGCCTGTTCATCATCTCCGCAGTGGAGTCTTTCAGCAACAATGTTCTGAAACTGTTAGCCAAGGGACATACAGGAGCTGATATAATCACGTCGCTCGCCATTCTGCGCGAAGCCGGCATCACGCTTCGCCCGTCGCTCGTGGCTTTCACGCCCTGGACCAGCCTCGACGATTACCTTCATATGTTGGACATGGTGGAAGACCACGATCTTATCGACGCGACCGACCCGGTACAGTTGAGCATTCGTCTCTTGGTGCCGCCCGGCTCGGCTCTTCTCGCCAAGTCCGACATTCAGAGGTTTCTCGGTCCACTGGATCAGGCAAGCTTTCAGTATCCATGGACGCATCCGGATGAACGGATGGATCAACTGCATC
>JBDSHB010000040.1:0-5711 GCA_039918695.1 Nitrospirales bacterium
CTGAAACGGTGTTTGTCTTACCGCCTACCGATCCCAAAGCTGCCGCCAAGGTCAGAATATTTACCCCTCTTCAAGAAATTCCGTTTGCTGGCCATCCTATTTTGGGGACATTCTATGTTCTCGGAACAACAAAGCATCTTGCCTTGCAGGAGCCCGTGACGAAAGTTTTTTATGAATGTACCCTGGGTTTGTATGCGCTTGACCTTATTGTCCTGAAGGGACAAATTGAACAGGTCATCATGTCGCAACCCTCTCCGCAATTTATCGATGTCATCACAAAGGCGGAAGCCATTTATGATATTGCCAAGGCTTTGGGAATTCACAGATCGCTCATTGCCGACACAATTTTCCCTGTTGAAGTGGTCTCCACAGGATTGCCGGTGCTTATTGTGCCTATTCGAAGCCTGACGGCCGCAAAATCCATGGAGGTTGATCATTCTGAAGTTCTTGAGATTTGTGCTCGCTTTGGGGCCAATGGAATTATGATCTTTACGACGATGACAGTGGAGGAAAGCGCCACTGTTCACACTAGAATGTTCGCCGATCCAATAGGAATTTCCGAGGACCCTGCAACTGGCAGCGCAAGTGGCGCCCTTGGTGCCTATTTAGTCAAGAATGGAGTCGTGGAAGTTGGTCCAACCACCGAAGTGGTTATGGAACAGGGATATGAAATTGACCGGCCGTCCCGTATTTTGGTACAGATTTTTTCTGATGATGATGTGATTAAAGAAATTAAAGTGGGAGGACAAGTGGTGATGGTGGCGGAAGGAAAGATGGTTTACTAGCGTGTAAATTTCATCCTCGCTCGCTCTGAATTCTTGATAAGAGGTGTCCTGAATGTTCCCTAGTGGGGATTGAAGAAGAATTTTCAGGAAGATGCCTACTTCGTCAGCTCTCCGGCTATGTGCCCAATTTCAGGTAGAATAAGTTGCTCCATTGCCAGGCGGACCGCCCCTTGAGAACCTGGAATAGAAAAAACCACAAGCTTTCCATGTGTGCCCGCAACGGCCCGACTTAACATGGCGGACGATCCAATATCTTGATAGCTCAAAAATCGAAAAAGCTCTCCAAATCCATCAAGTCGTTTTTCCAAAAAGTCATCAACGGCTTCAAATGTGGAGTCTCGCCGTGAAATACCAGTTCCGCCATTGATAATGATAACCTGAAGCGCCTCTTGACCAATGGCTTGGAGAAGAAGGGCCTTAATATCGGTCGGTTCATCTTTAATGATCCGATATTCTGCAATGGTGTGTCCCTGCTCTTTTAAAAGGTGACAGATTAACTTTCCACTGGTATCGGAATCTGGCGTTCGAGTATCGCTACAGGTAACTACCATGCAGGATAAAGAGGATGCTCCCTGTGTTTTGTGTGTGAGGTGAGACGGGGCGGAATGGGACACATGCCCTTCATGATGTTGGTGGTCACCCATGGTTCACAAAGTGGCTAAACCTGACAATTAAGCCCAAACGGAATCCGGTTTAAGCTGGGCAGCAGGCTCTCCTTTTTTGATGTGCTCATCCAAAATAACCGCTACGTCAGAGTCTTTGACCTGAGAGTACCAAGTTCCTGTTGGATAGACGACAACGTTAGGGCCACTTTCGCAAGGACCGAGGCAGGTTGTCCCAGTGACTAATACCTCGCCAGGCTGGACACCACGTTCAATCAAGCCCATATTGAGTGCCATTAATAAATTTTGAGCTCCCGCGGCTCCACAAGAAGGCTTGGGATGCCCAGGAGGACGGGAATTCGTGCACACTAGAATATGATACTTCGGTTTTGGCATAAAAGCTCCTTCTTAGCGAATAGATAAAAGAGTGTGGAAATTTAATGATATATGGACGAAAGGCTTATTTCGAGCGAAACAGATCCCACATTTCCACGCATTCATCCGGTAACTTCCAATGGTTGACGCCCGCAAGAATCCAATCAAAATAATGATCTTTGGCCTTAAACTTTCCAATGCTTTGGGCTACATGTGTGCTTACGAACTCCTTTTCTCCATTCTCAGTGAACACATGGACCTCAACATGACGAAACGCTCCTTCAGGAAGATCGCCCTCGAACTTGTCCATTTCCTGGACATCCTCCTGGGTAAGCTCAAAAACCCCTCCCCACACTCGCTCACCAGCAGAAGGAGCAATGGTGGCTAATCCACAGCGCCATTGGTTAGACCAGCGCCCAAATTTGATGGTGTGGTCTGGGACGTATGCCTTAAATAAAAATTGTGCTTCAGGAGCACGCCGTTTGAGCTGCGTGGGATTCAGATTGTCCGCATAAATGAAAAATCGCATGGGTTACGTCCTGTCTGTTTAGGGGAAAGGTAGTATTACCATACTGCCTTCGCGAACTGTCAAGGACTGATTTTCGGTATCCTAAGGGCGGTAACTTTATTTTGTAGGGTCGGGAAGGATCTGAAGCAAAGTTCATGACCTGGCCCCAAAACTCACCATCGAAGAATTGGGGATGGGACCTAGCTCAAGATTGATAGCAAAAGGACATTAAGGTAGAGCTAGAAGGGACTCTGAAGCCTAAGTCCTTGGCGAGAGATGTAACTGTTGGTTGGAATGGTCAAGACGAATAAGGAAACGATCAAAGAAGCTGAGACCCAGTAGGCCATCAATCCCGTCTGGGAGGTTCGGTATGGTATGTATGACCACTCGAACATCCTCCCGTCCCACATTTCCCACACGAATTTTTCGTGCAATGGCTAACTCGGCCTGAACTTTTCCCCCTACCGTAATGAGGTTAACCCGCGAATTAGCCGAATCTGACCGAATTCCCGCATCAAATGCCAAATTTTCTGAAATGGTCGTATATGTAGCCCCCGTATCAACAATGAGTCTGGCTTCATGGAAGTCATTCAACTCCACTCGTGCCACCCAAACACCTCCTAAATGTTCAAGGGGAATCACAGAATCCTCGGATCCAGCAGTTATTGGCCCTGAGGTGGGTGGGGGGAAGCGAATGGAGAGAGGAGATTGGTCTAAAGATAATCGACTGAAAATAGCCTGACCACCCACCACTGTAACAACCGCTAGTACCATAAAGGTGATGAAAAGTTTGTTGGCAGTCCCCAATGCTTAAATTCCTTGATGAAGCAGCAGGTGTTAATGATTCTTTCCTTAGGATGGACCTCAGGACGCTTCTCGGTTGGGATCGGGAAAGCCTTGAAGGCTGAGGTGAACCGTGGAAATGGTTTCAGTTTTTCTTGACGGAGTGGTGCCGTGAATTTAATTGGTTTTATTATCGGTTGTCGGAATTTGGTCAAAGGCATTTGATGCAAGGCAATGCTTTAGTTCCCGTATGCTCAGAAAGCCTTTGTTGCAATTTAGTTGCAATTGCTGTTGACTCTTCTAGAGCCCTTTGGTACTTTTGGCCGCAAGGCTTTTATTGACCAAAAATTCCATGATCCGAATGCCGCCATCCCTCATCTCTCGGTGTAATATCAGCCTGGCACTAGCACTTGGTTTGGTGTTGTTGAGTTCAGTCCCGTTGGTGCAGGCCTTAGAAATCCATCATTTATTTGCTGAAGTGGATTATGATGGGCACCAACATTCTGATGATGATTTGTGCCAATGGGTACAGCATCATACGTCCAATTCCATAGTTTGGGATGCCTCAGGTTTATCTCATTGGTCTGTTATTGCAGGATTCCTTTCCCTTGATCGAGAAGAGACCTATCTGTCTCTCACCCTTCCCCTTGGTAATTCTCGCGGTCCTCCAGCTTCTTATTTCTCCTAAGTTTACCTTTTACAACCGGATCTTTCAGGCAACTCATTCTTTCGGATTTCCCAGAGGGGAATGATGCTAGGGATGACTGAAGGGATACCGTTTGGTTAATCGATGCTTGGATTATGGAGGTCTCTGCATGTTGATTCGGACTATTAATTGGGTGGAGTGGTGCGGTTTTATTCTCTGGGTTCTCGGATTGGGGACATTGATGGGCGCTAGTCCTGTTCAAGCTATGGAGAAGGATGACCAGAGAGTCTGGATTGTGACGGGTGTGGTGCAATACGAAGATCTTCGCCGGGTTCCTCAGGCAACAGTGGAACTGCGGGATCAAGAAGGAACCGTCATTGACTTTCAGGTAACGAATGAAGGGGGAGACTTTATTTTTGCTCCTCCTGAGCGCGGTATTTATTCTATTCGAGCAATTCAGTCAGACTTATCCAGTGAATCGACCATTCTCAAGATTGAAACCGATACTTTGCTGGAGGTCAGATTAACCCTGGCTGCGCGCCAGGAAATCACTCTTGAGGTTGTCGCATCCTTGCCCCCGATTCAACATAGAGCATCAAGTGAAACCTTTTCGGTCAGTCGTAAAGATATCGAGGAATTACCTCGAGGGAATAATATTGCTCTTAATGATCTGCTTTTAACACTTCCTAGTGCTGTAGACGGGGGACTGAAGCAAGTTCACATTCGTCAGGATCACGCTAATTTTCAATTCCGGATTGATGGGGTCCCCGTTCCGGATACCGTATCTTCTGTCTTTACGGATGTCATTTCTCCACGTACCTGGGAGCGCGCAGACATTATTTTGGGGGGACCGGAAGCGCAATTCGGGAATAAAACTGCAGCGGTCATCGACGTGACCACCAAAAGCGGAACACGGCCGAGCTTTGCTTCTGCGCAGTATTTTGGAGGGTCGAATGAAACCGTCAATCCGGCTTTTGAGTATGGGGGCACGGTTGGCTCAACCTTTCGCTACTATCTGCAAAATAGCTTTACTTCCACGAAACGGGGCATTAATCCGCCAACCTTGGGGAAAACCATTTTTCATGATCAAAGCAACCAAAACCAAACCATGCTCCGAGGGGACTGGCAGATCGATAACCAGAATAGCGTGACCTGGTTATTCCTGAACTCAATTGCCAAATTTCAGATTCCCACTCAACCTGGCCTAGCGGTAAATCCTACTTTAGTTGGACTGATCCAAGGAGATCATCCAGGTTTTGAGCCGGTTAATTCTCAAAATATAGATGAATACCAAAAGGAGAACAATCAGTATTCACACATGGTTTGGCGACATGATTGGAGCCAGGATCGTTTTTTCAGTCTGGCCGGGTTTTTTCAGCATTCCCGAGCCACGTTCAAGACCGACCCCTTCAATGCCTTATCGTATACACAAGATCCTGACGAACCTTTTTCGGCAAGTGATCAGGACCGATGGGCCTATTCTGGAGGAATACGGTTTGATTACAGCCATCGATTAAATTCCGATCATTTAGTAAAAACGGGATTCCAGATCCAAAGGACCCAGGCTGTGAATAAAACCCGGCTATCGGCTTTTTTGAGGAATGGAGCAGGGGATCCGACGGGGGAAGTCATTTCTCGGAATGGCGATAACCGCACCATTGGTTGGCGCGAGGAATTCTGGATCCAAGATCAATGGACTCCCTGGGCTCAATGGACCTTTAATCTTGGTGTTCGCTTCGATCAAATCCAGGCGTTGACCAATGATGGGCAAGTGAGCCCGCGGGTAGGCGCCACTTATGCCATGACTCAAAATCATGTCTTTCATGCCTTCTACGGGAGATTGTTTACTCCGCCAAATTTAGAAAGTGTCCCTTTTCTTCAACTAAACACGGTGGGAACTACGGCGGAGCCAGAGAATTTGACTAATACGACGGTGGAACCTGAACGGGCTCATTATTTCGAGGTCGGCTCCGCCCATGCCTTGGGGGATTCATTGTCAATAGAATTAACCG
>JBDSHB010000041.1:0-4101 GCA_039918695.1 Nitrospirales bacterium
TTGACTGCGCACAGCCCATCCAGCCCCCCGCAATCACCAGCAACGCCCCCCCCCCATACAACCAGAACCTGGTCATCCATGTTGGCCTGCTCAAAATTTGACCTCCACCAATCCCGATGCCATGACAATCCCTAACACATCCCGACCCGAAGCCTGATTTTGGACAGAAATGGTCTCCCCGGCTTTTCCGGCCGCTTGGGCCACTCCCACGGTCTGCACGAGCAGACCACCACTCCTGGCCTCAATCAGTACCCGATCACCCTTATGAATCACCGGTGGGTGATCCAACATAGTCTTTCGAATCGGTTGTCCGGGGGACAGAGGACGCAACACCTGCTTGCCGATCGCCTCCTCAAGATTGAGAACAAAATCATGCGTCAGGGAAGGCACATCCACCATCATAGGAGCCAGATCCTCGGACGTCACCACATCCCTCGGCTTCAACCAACGAATCGGGGTCGTGACTTCGGCCTGAACCTTCACCTCAACCATGACATTCACCGTTTTAATAAATTGTTGATTCACAAAGACACCGACTCGAAAGGCCCTTCGGCCGGTTCTCCCTCCCCCTGACCATTCTCCAACCTCAAGATGGAGATCCCCTCTAGGAACCTCTATCAATTGACTGGGAAACAACACCCGCAACGACATCTGGTGATTGGGACGTCCGTATCGACCCCTCAGTTCTTTCAAGACGACCCGTTCAAAATCTCTGGCATGCACCCATTGTCCATCCTTATTATCCCTGGCCGATGAATCGGCTCCTGCCCAGGTTGTTTTTTCTATAAATCCCCACCCAGGCCCGCACAAGAGAAAGATCAGTAGCAAAAGAATTTTCATCAAAATCCTATCCTCTATCGTCTGAGTCCGTTTACCACCTGCATCATTTCGTCTGATGCCTGGATAGCTTTGGCATTCAGTTCATAGGCCCGTTGGGCAATGATCATATTGACCATTTCGTCCGCAATGTTCACATTCGATATTTCTAGAAACCCTTGCTGAACATTGCCGAACCCCGTGGAAAACCCTGGAGATCCCTGTTGGGGTGGTCCTGAGGACGCGCTGTCTAAATACAAATTATTGCCTTGCGCAATCAAACCGGCAGGGTTATCAAACCGCACCAATTGAATTTGCCCCACTTGAGTGGCTTGGGATAATCCCGGTAAAAGGGCCGACACTGTTCCATCTAGACCAATGTTGACGGTGAGCGAACCCGAAGGAATCGTAATGTTTGGAATCAGTTGATCGCCATCTCCCGTGACGACAGTACCCGTATTATCGCGCTTAAAGGATCCAGCCCGGGTATACATCGTGGTTCCATCCGGACGTATGACTTGAAAAAACCCTACTCCTTCAATGGCTAAATCCAATTCATTCGAGGTTTGTTTCAGGTTTCCTTGCACATATTCCTTGGCCACACTGACGGGTCTCACGCCTAGCCCGACCTGAATGCCGACCGGAAAAACCCCAACATTCGAAGCACTGGCTCCAGGCAGCCGATCAATCTGAGACATAAGGTCCGCGAATTCGGCTCGGCTCCGTTTGAATCCGGTCGTATTCACGTTGGCAAGATTATTGGCGATCGTGTCAATATTGAGTTGTTGGGCAGACATGCCCGTTGAAGCGGTATGCATCGCTCGAATCATTGTGGATGGTCTCCCTTTTTATACTGTGCACTGACCGCCGGGGCATGGTCATACAGCAATAGCGTCATGTGGCCTTCAGGATGCGTGTGAGTCATCATCCTTGAACCCGACCGGCTTGAATGGCCTGGGCCGCCAGCTCATCCATCGCTTTAATCGCCTTTTGCATTTGTTCGTATTCTCTTGTCACTTTGATCAACTCAACCATATCCAGAGCAGGATTAACGTTGGATTGTTCCAGCATGCCTTGGTGCACCGTCGTCTGCTTATCGGCGACAACCTGATCTGGAACGGTCCAGAATAAATTGCCCACCTTGGCCGTTTCTTGTCCATCCGCAATCGTATCCAACCGAAGCTTGTCCACGACCTTATTATTGACCCGGAGAGTCCCATCAGCCCCAATCACCACTTCCCCAGGAGGAAGAGTAATGGGCCCCTTGTTCCCCATGAGGGGATCACCGGTATGCGCCACTAAGTTTCCGATGGGATTCCGATACAGTTTTCCACCACGGTAATAGCGCAATCCATCTGGCGTTTGAGCAACCAAAAACCCATTGCCCTCCAACCCCACATCTAACGGTTCTCCCGTCTGATATAAGGCGCCTTGGGAACGATCAGGCGGAAGCCCATCCATTATGGGAAATAAATCTATTCCCGCCACTGACGGTCCTGAGGTTTGTCCCAGGATTGTGGCGAAGACCGGCCTATCCTTTTTAAACCCTGTGGTATGCACATTCCCAATATTATGGGAGAGGACTTCCAAGCGGTGTTCAAGTGTAATCGCCCCGGCTAAGGGCGGATAGATACCTCGGTTCATTGCTTCCTCCTTGAGGTGAATACCTAAAGAATTCTGCAACGCATGTGCCAATAAGGTAGGGACATGAATTCGGACCGGAGAGAGAGCCGGAAGGAAAGATTATCTAGGGAGGGAGGAGCTTTCACTCCACAAACCCGGCACCATTGTGGCCGTAATGGCAATTGTTGCCTATTGAACCGTTCTTGCCTAAAACCGAGAGCCGTCGTAATCCCGGGAAGCACACTAGCCCATACCGGCACTACTTTCCGCATAGGCCTGATCCTGCCTAGCGAAAGGCAGGAAACGGGTCAGGCGATGCTCCTGAATGGTTGTCGGATTGTGAAATAGATTCTAGGGAAGGTAGGGGTGAGAGGAATCCGTATCGGAACGGGTGTCCTTCAGCACAATGAGTTCTACCCGACGGTTAGAGGCTTGTCCCTGTGGTGTTTCATTTAACTCGACAGGACGAGTCCCTGCATAGCCTGTTGAGGACAATCGGTAATCAGCGAGATGATGCTGGTCGATCAAATAGCGGACTAAGGTATTGGCCCTGGCAGTAGAAAGATCCCAATTGGAGGGATAGAGAGACGATCGAATCGGCTGATTGTCCGTATGCCCTTCAACGGCAATAAGATTGGGCAACTCTTTGACGAGGCTGGCAATGAGATCAATAAATTCTTTGATTTGTGGATTCAGCCTGGCACTTCCACTTTGAAACAACGCATCGTCTTTGATCCGAATATTCAACCCACGTTCCGTGGTGGTGATCTGCACCCCTTGCGGAACATTCGCTGCGGTAATGGCATTGGCCACACTTAAGAAGGCCCGAGCATTCTCCCCTGAAGAAGGCTTTACTTTCATCTGAATCGGGGTATTTTTGTTAATGGGAAGACTCACGATTGAAAGTTCCCCCACGGTCTTCTTGTTGTTAAAGGAGCTCACCAGGGATTCACTGAGTACCTTGAACTTCCCTTCATTAACGGAGGAGACTGAGTACATCACCACAAAAAAGGCAAATAGCAAGGTAATAAAATCCGCATATGAGACCAGCCATCGTTCGTGATTCTCATGTTCCTCATGTTTTTTTTTCACACGTTCCCTCGCACCAACAATCCGGCCGTCCTCAATTTAGGATTTCTTTTTCTCCGACGAGGGCAGAAATCCACTCAACTTCTCCTCAATCATCCTGGGATTCTCACCTTGAGCCACGGCCACAAGGCCTTCTATCACCATAATTTTCCCGATGATCAAGGTCTTGGCTTTCAACTTGATTTTACTGCCCATGGGAAGAAACAAGAGGTTGGCAGCGCCCACCCCATAGACCGTGGCCACAAATGCCACTGCGATCCCACCACCCAATGCTGAAGGGTCGGCCAAGTTTTCCATCACATGAATCAGGCCTAATACGGCACCAATGATCCCTACACACGGCGCATATCCCCCAAACGCTTCATAGACCTTGCTCGTCGTGCCAAATTCTTCTTCGAACATTTCGACTTCCACTTCCAGGATTTCTTTAATTTTGTGAGGCTCCGTCCCATCGACCACCAACTGCACCCCTATGGCCATCAACGGATCCGTCAACGACTTTATTTGCCCTTCCAGGGCCAAGAGCCCCTGTTTCCGACTGATATTTGATAACTCCACGATCTTGGCAATAAT
>JBDSHB010000042.1:0-3463 GCA_039918695.1 Nitrospirales bacterium
TTGTCTTTGTTCAAGAGGCTTGCCTGCTTTTGTGGGTTCCCATGTGTTGTATGCCAGGCCTTCATTTAAATGGGAATATGGAAAAAGGGGCTCAAGGAATTGAGCAACGCCGGTAAAAGGTCCTGCAATAGGCCATAATCCTCAAGATTCCCTACAGATGATCCGATAGACCCACCAAAAGCGCTGGAACATGGGGTAATCCCCTGTGGATCGGGCTAGGGAGAAAGAAGGATCAATGCTGAGCCATGATTGGGAGTGTTGAAAAATGCCGCCAGCGGCGTTCTCGCCCCTTGGCCGTGCTCACGTACTCCTCCGTACGCTCTGCTCGTCCAAGCGGCTGCGGCCTTGCTGGACGAGCATTTTTGAACACTCCACTATTTTTCTCTGGTGGGTTTCGGGTATTCATTTGCTGATGAAATGTCAAAAATTTTGAAATATTCAACAGCTCCATGATAATTAAAGAACGAATCATGAATGGCTTGCCTGTCATGAGTCTTTCAGGAAAGTTGGATATTTTTTCTAAAAATGCCTTAAGGAGACCGCCGGAAAATATACAGACTCGAATTCAAAAGGGCTTATCCTGGATTTTCAAGGGGTGACCTTTTTGGATAGTGTGGGGTTAGGGCTTTGGCGGTCCTCGCAAGGACATTCCTGAAACTCAAGGGGCGGATGCTTATCGTGAATCCCCAGGATCAGGTGAAGACACTATTATGCGAAACGCATATGAGGAAGATGATCCCCATGTATACCACGGATGACCAATTTTCTACGTTTGCTGAACTCTAGCTCTCCTGCCTCTTTCTTCCTTCCCGATTATCAGTTGTCCTTGTTGGTGATGAGTCAGCCGGGATTCTCTTACGTGTCATCCACCTGTTTTAACTTGACCCCTTCCAGCGGTTGAGGGGGATGTGTGAATAATTCTCCATCCCGGGACAAACATACCCCACTGTACGCGTCTGTGTTTCTCTCTGAGTATGGTGACGGGGTAGTCAACCTAGGGAGAATTCCAGTAGAGTAGTGAAAGATTGTTGAAAGAGGATACGGTTTTCGTTACCGGATAGCTTCCTGCTCTCTAACCTGTTCAGGTTTGTCTCGCAAGTCCATTTTTCACGACGGTTCAACTCTGATCAGTGACTCTTCCTCTTCATTCCTTTCAGTGCGATGTGATTGTCGATGGCATGGGGCCTGCGGGGGCTTCGACCCGCAGGTTGGTTTCTGCTTCTGGAGGCAAATAGGTCGAGCGGGGTCCATTCCTGCGTGGGTCCTGTCTGGCAGGAATGGAGTTGTTCCCCATGTGGGGAAAGATCATTATTAATTTCCGGGTTTATGAAGGTCGGAATTTAAAGGAGTGTAATACGTATGTCAGCGCTGATTTATGGACAGAAGCTTACCAAAGCCTATGGGACCAAGCGTCTCTTTCAGGAGCTCACCCTGGGCGTGTCAGAAAAAGACCGTATCGGGATTATCGGGCCGAATGGATCGGGGAAAAGTACCCTCCTTCGGATCTTTGCCGGGCTTGAACAGCCGGATGAGGGAAGAGTCACTCGACGGCAGCATCTTCGGATTGCCTATATTCCCCAACAGGCTGATTTCAATTCGGAGTCTACAGTCGCGGAGGAAATTGAACGAGCGGCCCTGGCATCCGGCCTGCACGCGCATGATTGCGTAGCTCGGGTGCAGGAGACACTAGGGCGCATGGGATTTGCTCAGGGAGATCAGCTGGTGGGTCCTCTTTCAGGTGGATGGAAAAAACGTCTGGCAATTGCCTGTGGGTTCGTTCAGACGCCGGATGTCATGCTGGTGGATGAGCCGACCAATCATCTTGATCTGGAAGGGATGCGTTGGCTGGAGCAGGTCATGTCCCAGGCTCCATGGCCGTGGGTCATGGTGAGCCATGATCGATGGTTTCTTGGTCATGCGACCAATAAGGTGGCAGAAATAAATTCCAGGTATCCGGATGGCATTTTTCTTGTTCCCGGAAGCTATGAGGAGTTTTTGGTTAAGCGGGAAGAATTTCTGAATAGCCAAACTCAACAAGCTCAGGCCTTGGCCGGAAAAGTCCGTAGGGAGGAAGAGTGGCTTCGTCGAGGTCCCAAGGCTCGATCCACTAAAGCGAAGGCTCGCATAGATTCTGCCCATGCATTACAGGCTGAATTGGCTGAGACCCAGGTGCGCTTACGACAAGAGGAAACTTCCATTGATTTTGTCGGCTCGGGTCGGCGGACGAAACAATTGATGGTCGTTCATCAGCTTCGGAAGGCATTTGCCCCGCGGACGATTATTCAAGAATTGGACTGGGTAATCTCACCGGGAACCGCCACCGGGGTCTTAGGGCATAATGGCTCCGGGAAGTCCACACTTTTGAAATTACTCGCGAAGGAATTGGAGCCTGATCACGGAAGCGTCACGTATGCGGATAAATTGCAGGTGGTGTATTTTGATCAAAACCGTGATCAATTGGATCCGAAGATGACCTTGCGACGGACGTTGTCGGATTCTGGGCACACCGTCCTGTACCGGGGGCAGACCGTGCATCTGGCCGGATGGGCGAAACGATTTCAATTTCAGCCTGAGCAACTGGATCTCCCTATTGAGTTACTCTCCGGCGGTGAGCAGGCGAGGGCGGTCATTGCCCGATTAATGCTCCAATCCGCAGACGTGTTGATTGTGGATGAGCCGACAAACGATTTGGATATTCCGACGCGAGAAGTCCTGGAAGAGAGTTTAAAGGAATTTCCTGGAGCATTAATCCTGGTTACCCATGATCGGTATATGATGGAGGAAGTCTGCACGGAATTTGTAGGATTAGACGGGCAGGGAGGGTACGGGCAATTTGCGGATTATGGGCAATGGGAATCATGGCTTCGACGTCAACGATCTGGCAAAGACCAGTCGGGTACTCAACCCAAGGGTGCCCGCGTCGCGGCTGAACGGCCAAAAGCCAAAAAACTCTCATTTCGTGATCAGCAAGAGTATGACACGATAGAAAAGCGGGTTCTAGATGCGGAGGCTGTCCTCGAACTGTGCCGCACGGAAACAGAAAATCCCAAAATTGTTTCCAATCATCTCAAGCTCCAAGAATCCTATGAAAATCTCAAGTCCGCTGAAAAGGAGGTGGAACGCCTGTATACCCGGTGGGCAGAACTTGAAGCTAAGCAACAGGGATAGAGTACAATGGAAATATGAGCCCATGTCAGGGCTGGTGCATGCCGTTTACTGAGTTCACCCCGGCGTGAGGTATAGAAAGAAATGCCACCATGAGACTTCTGGTCACCATCCAGAAAATGGCTATGATTTTTTTACTCTTTTGGGTGGGAGAGGCATGGGCCGGTTTTGAGGAAGGGGAGGAGGCCTATCTGCAGGAGAATTTTCCCGCCGCTCTGTCTGAATGGCGACCGTTAGCGGAAGAGGGAAATGCCGAGCCCCGAAAATGTTGGGCTATATGTACCGGTACGGCCAGGGA
>JBDSHB010000043.1:0-3182 GCA_039918695.1 Nitrospirales bacterium
GACATCATATTGGCTAATCAATTCTCGAGCATTGCGAGACGTCATGCGTTCTTCATGGATGTTGACCTGCACATCAGGGTTTATCGCCTGAATTTTTTCCTTGGCCGAAACGACCTTAGACCGTCCCACATCAGGGGTATGGTGAAGGATTTGCCGTTGAAGGTTGGAAAGATCAACCACATCGCTATCAATCAATCCAATGGTGCCAATGCCGGCAGCAGCAAGGTAATAGGCCACCGGGGAGCCCAAGCCTCCCGCGCCGACAATAAAGACTTTCGCTTGTGACAGCTTTTTCTGGCCCTTACCGCCCACTTCCGGCAGTAAAATGTGTCGGCTATATCGAGTAATTTGGTCTTCTGTGAAACTCATATGACCTCTGACCTTTTAAGGTGCTTATTATTGGTTCATCCCCGCTATCCGAGGAGAATGAGGTGAGCTTGATATTCAAAAATGATTATTGGACCAGGGAATCATTCTCCGACAGCCGTTTGCCCTGCACATCTCAGTTATCCTTATCATTTTGAGGGAGGAAAGTTGTCCTCCTCATCTTGATTCTTCCTCCATGGAAGGGGCTCCATGGAAATGCACTAAATATTAAAATATTTCTCAATGCTCAGATATCGTTCGCCTGTATCGCAGAGAATCGTGACAACATTCTTATTCGGGCCTAAGGCTTCCGCGACCTTTTGAGCGGCAAACACATTGGCCCCTGCAGATATTCCCACCAGGAGCCCTTCCTTCCTGGCAAGTTGCTTGGTGGTTTGGTAAGCCTCTTCATCCGTCACGGTCATAATTTGATCAATGAGGGACCGATTCAGAACTTTGGGAACGAAGCCCGCGCCGATCCCTTGTATCCTGTGCGGCCCTGGCTCTCCTCCGGATAACACGGGAGAGCCGGTTGGTTCGACCGCAATCACCTTGACCGAAGGATTGTTTTCTTTAAACAGTTCTCCGCAGCCCGTAATCGTTCCGCCGGTCCCCACGGCCGCGACGAATGCATCCACCTTGCCCTCCAAAGCCTCCCAGATTTCCAAAGCCGTTGTCTGGCGATGAATGGCTGGATTGGCCGGGTTAGAAAACTGGTTCGGCATAAAGTATTCGGGATTTTGCTCCAAAATACTTTCTGCTTCTTTAATCGAACCTCGCATCCCTTCTCGAGCAGGAGTCAACACCAACTGCGCGCCATACGAGGAGAGCAGGCTGGCCCGTTCCAGGCTCATCCACTCGGGCATAACCAGAACAAGTTTATAGCCCCGAACGGCAGACACCAAGGCTAATCCGATGCCGGTATTGCCGCTGGTCGGTTCCACAATGGTGCCACCAGGCTTGAGCAGTCCCTTATTCTCTGCCTCATCAATCATATTGAGGCAGATGCGGTCTTTGACGCTGCCGCCGGGATTGTAAAACTCCGCCTTCCCATAAATAATGGCTCCTCCTGCAGGGGAAAGCCGGTTTAATCGTACTAACGGAGTATGCCCAATGCCATCGGTAATATTCCGAAGAAATGCGGCACTCACGCGCCACCGCCCATGAAAAACAAAAATTCCAGTTTATCGTCATCCTTCAGTGAGGTGGTTCCCAGTTGCTCCTGATCAACCATCTGCGTATTCAATTCCACAGCAACGAGTTGCGGGTCAATATCTTTGGTTTTCAAGACGTCTAGCACCGTAGAAACCTCCAGGGTTTCGGGTTTACCATTGATCGTCAATTGCATGCCGTGCTCCAAACGTAAGTACTGAAAATCCCTAAACAAAAAACCTAACAAACCCCCACGAAGGGAGTCAAGAAATGGTGCGATTAGGTGCCTTGGTGCAAGAGTGGCACGAGGTCTTTGGCACGGCCTTGAAAGGACACGTCCACAACGGAGGAGTTGGGCGTCGGGTCCAAATTCAGTTCGACCACCAGGGCGCCACCGTCTTTGGCAATGGGAGCAAATGATGCAGCCGGATAGACTACGCCTGAGGTCCCAATAATGAGAAGAATATCACATGTTTGCAATGCCTGATAACTGCGGTTCAAATCTTCCTGATCCAAGGACTCTCCAAACCACACAATATGGGGGCGCAACAACCCCGAACAGTCCGTGCAGTTTGGTGGATACACCAGAGGCAGATCGCGGTTAGCCGAAATCCGGTTGCATTGTGTACAACGCACTTTCCAGATGTTGCCATGGATTTCCGAAAGACGTTGGGAGCCGGCCAGGGCATGAAGCCCATCGACGTTCTGCGTAATGAGCCAAAAGTGTTCAATCCGTCGTTCAAGTTCAACGAGAGTTTCATGTGCCGCATTCGGGTGTTTGGTTGCGACCAATTCACGTCGCCAGTTATACCATTCCCAAACAAGTTTGGGGTCCCGGGCAAAGGCTTCAGGTGAAGCCAGTTCTTCAGGCCGGAAATTTTTCCACAAGCCTTCGGGTCCCCGAAACGTCGGCACGCCGCTATCCGCGGAAATTCCCGCACCGGTAAGAACCGTGACCGACCGAGCCATGGCTATACGGTCACGCACATCAAGAATCGTCAGTCCACTAGGCATGAGAATATGAGAACGTGGATGTGGCTATTTGGGAGCACCATTGGTCATTTTCCAGCAGTCCTTATGAGCGATTGCTCACTCGTGCATCATGAAAACAGGTCAAGACCTTAGTTGTTTAGGAAGCATCGTTCAATGGTCGGCGCTGTCATTCCCGACATTTTTAATCGGGAATCCATCTTGACATTTTTCGGATGGATTCCGGCTAACAACCTGCCGGAATGACGGAACGGTCTTTGGTTTATCGCCCTCACTTTTCACGACTTACTATTTTCATGAGCTGTAAAAAAACCCCTTCTCAAAAACATCTATCTTGAGGTTAACCATATGCCGGCATCAGGACGGTTTTTATTCTTTGTACAGGCGAATGGTGACTTTTTGCCCTTTAATTCTGGTCCGGCCAAGAGCCTTTATGATGCCATGGACATGCTCTTCCGGCACTTTGACCAGGGAGAATTGATCGGAGACTTTGATGGGGCCAATGACATTCGAACTGATCCCGGCTTCGTTGGCAATGGCACCGACCAGATCTCCTGTCCGGACCCCTGCCATTCGACCGGCGTTTACATGCAAGGTCGCCATGTTTGTGGACTGACTGTGACGGTCTCGTCTGCCCACCGGCCTCCCACCACCCCCACTTCCTCTGAGGACTC
>JBDSHB010000044.1:0-6565 GCA_039918695.1 Nitrospirales bacterium
TCCTGTCGGATTTCGTGGGAGCCGTTCTAGGAAAATAAGGGGACGCGGGAGGAATACCGGATCACCTTTTTTCCGGAGAGCCGTCAGGATAGATACCTGAGAATGTCCAGGGGCGACGATAAAGGCAACGAGACGATCTCCTGGATTCTCGCCCTCATCGGGAATATAAAACATTCCGTCAGTGACGCCCTCGATAGACGTCAGTTTTTCGTTAAGCTCCTCTAAAGACGTGCGATGACCTCCGATGTTGACCATATGGCTCGGTCGCCCTCCTAAACTGAATTCATGTGGGCCCTGGGCTTGTATGGAATCTGGGATGGGAACCGGATCAGGAAAATAGGAGGTGCTCACGCTATATCCGGAAGCGCAGGATGCCAGTTCCAGCCCATCAAGCAATTGCCAGTTGAGTTCTCTTGCCGTTTGTCTAGTCGCAATGGTTCCGGCTTCGGCAAATCCATAAATTTCCGTGAGTTTGGTCTGAGCAGCGGTTTCCACTTGGTGGGCCAATGCTTGGGAAAGAGGCGCGGTGGCGGAAAGAATGGATTCAAGAGCGGGGAATTGAGTGTGTTCCAGCATGCAGGCCCGAAGATGAATCGGAGTTGAGACGAGTATGCGTTTGGGAGGCAAGGTGGTCAGTGCCGATCGGATATCTTCTGGAAAAAATGGGCGGCCCGAATAGATCGCCCATCCCTTTTGGAGGGGCAACATGATGGAGGTTTCCAGGCCATACATATGTTGATGTGGCACGGTGGACACAATAGTGAGGATATCCTTCCTGCGTAACTCCAGCCCAAGCCGTTGTCCCGTTTTTTTTGCGACCTGGACCAAGGACCCCCAGGACTTATAATTTGGACGCGGGTTTCCTGTGCTCCCGGACGTAAAGGCAATAACAGCCATTTGGTCATATGGAATGAGGGGACGCTCAATCGGTGAATTGGCTTTCAACTGTGATGGATTCAGGGAGAGTTTCTCTATTCCGGGAATGGTCTCATTAGAATCGGTGAGGTAGAGGCATCCAGGATAAGCCTTTCCAATTTCTTGAAGGGATTCTGTCGCTCGGTTTAGGGGAAGGAGCGTGATTTGCTTTCGTAAGAGAGCGGCCGCAAATCCCAGAAGGAAGGCATATCGATCCTGGCAAAGGTTGATGACATGGGAGGAGGAAGGCCATGTTTTGAGGCAATGGCCGAGGTGCCCTAAGAAGGTGTGAGGTGAAATGGAGGCGCCTTGATACCAGGCCAAGGGAGTGTCAGGAAGAAACGGTCCAAGAAATGGGAATGTTTTCATCTTGTTCGCAAGGGGTCAGGAGGTTCCTAAGCCTCTCTTCGGGCGAGCCCCCTGGGAAGTACATTCTCCCGATCTGGAACATTTCCAGGGGTTAGGCCGGAATAGGAACAAGGACAGGAATTGAGTTCCTGAAGAAAAAAATGAAGGTTGGCGGATTTTCGAAGTGTCCAACGCCCCCATTCACTTGATGAAAATGGTAGTCTTTTGGTGCTCGTTGATTTGATATTCCTATTTTGTTCGATTGGATTCAATTGCCGAACAAAGCGATCGAAGGGATGAAAAAATTTGTACGTTGTCGGGGGCATCTGAACGTATTTTGTATCCATAGGTTTGATGAATCACCAGTGCAAGTTCCAGGGCATCAATGCTATCCAGCCCTAACCCTTCGTTAAACAAGGGTTCAAGTGGATTGATCGTCGCGGGATCGATTTTCAAATTGAGAGTTGTCACGATGAGTTGAGCGACTTCTGGTTCAAGGGAGGTGGTATCCGCCAACTGCCTGATCTCCTAGAATACAAAAGATGGGTTTTTCACAGCTGAATATTCATTTTCTTTCTTCGGAGGTCTCCTGTCAATGCATAGATAACGTTTACTTCCGCTAAGGACCTTGGAATGACCGATATAGGTGCGTGGCGCAATCCTTGGACCTCCTAATGGATGAAGGAAATAGATAAGATCATTTCGTATTTATTGAAAAATATTTTTGTAGGCATCGAAAGCGGATTGTCGAATGATGGATTTCATTCAAAATGGCCCATCCGAAAACATTTTTCTACCTTGCCGTAAGCCGTCTTTGGTGTAAGTTTTATCCAACAGGATGATCTGAGTTTCCTTGTACTCTTTTGACTTGCCTGTGCCAAGAGCATAGGAAATTGCAAAGGTGTATTGGGGAAGGGGCAAAATGAGGGTTAAGAGATGTCCCCTCCGCCAAGATCTTGTTGGACGGAACTGTGGGTATAGTACTTGAGTATGTTTGTGAGAACTCGATATCTGCCACTTATTTTAACCCTTTCAGCGGGGTGGGCATCCCAACGATGGTCGATCTCTGTCATTGAGGATTTGGGAGTGGCTTGTTTAAGCGTATTCTCCTCAATGACGAGGGGAAGGGACCGTTCTGGTTTTGGAAGCTCTATTTTATAAACAATGCCTCCAAACGAAATTTGGTGATGGCAACCCCAAGAGGTCATCCCGAAATGCTTAGCATTAGGATGATCTGAATTCGGTTAATTCTCATGAAATAAAAATATACTTTCCAGGAAACCCAAAAGATACCATAGAAATTTTCATGAAGATTTCCTCACCGATGTGTAATCGATAACCCTCTCTCCACCTGGTGTGTTGAATAGTAAAGATGGGCTCACAAGTTTTTCTTTGTGTCCCTCAACCCGACACATTAAGGCAAATTTTAAGGTATGCCGCATGGAACAACGTTTAGTCAAAACACAATCTTGACTCTCTCTGAACAAAATGGTGGAGTCTTCATGAAAGTCAGATTGGGCCTATAACAGGCCTTTCCCATCCATTCCACTCTGATTTTCTTTCATAGCATCTGCCATTTCCAATGATTATGAGAAAACTTTTCCATGTCATCCTGATAAAAGCCTCTCATTACGATGATGAGGGATATGTGATTCAGTGGAAACGGTCGGCCATTCCCTCGAATAGTTTGGCCGTACTTCATGGATTAGTCATGGCGAGTGCGAAACGAAAAGTTTTGGGGCACGAGGTCGACATTGCAGTAGAGGCCTACGATGAGACCAATACTGTTATCCCCATCAAGAACATCATTCGACTCATCAAGAGTGGGGCGGGGGGCGTGGTGGGTTTTGTGGGTGTCCAAACCAACCAGTTTCCCCGGGCCATGGATATCGGTCGGATGTTCCTTCAAGCCGATATTCCAGTATTGGTTGGTGGTTTTCATGTCAGCGGCTGTTTTGCGATGTTGAAAATGTCTCCGCCTGATATTCAGGAGGCGATCAATGAAGGCTTTAGTCTAGTGGCTGGAGAAGCGGAGAAACATTTAGATGATATTCTCAAGGATGCGTACCAATGCAAACTCAAAAAAGTGTACAATTTTTTGTCAGACGTCCCATCCCTTCAGGGAATACCCTTACCCTTTTTGCCTGCCAGCGTAATCCAAAAGACCTTTCGTCGAATGTCCAGCTTTGATGCTGGACGAGGGTGTCCATTCCAATGCAGTTTCTGCACGATCATCAATGTCCAGGGGCGGTCTTCGAGATGGCGTTCCCCGGATGATATTGAAGCTTTAATTCGGACAAACTTAAATCAAGGTGTGTGGCGATTTTTGATTTCTGATGATGACTTTGCTCGCAATCGAGGATGGGAGGCTATTTTAGATCGAATTATACATATGCGTGAGCAGGAAGGTCTTAGCATTTCCCTCACCATTCAAGTAGACACCCTCTGCCATAAGATTCCTCGGTTTGTGCATAAGGCCTATCGAGCCGGTTGCCACAATGTGTTTATCGGCCTTGAGAATCTGAACCCCAGTTCATTGGCTGGTGCCAAAAAACGGCAGAACAAAATTGAAGAATATCGATCCATGCTGCAGGCTTGGAAAAAGTACGGGTGTACCACCGTGGCGGGATATATCATCGGGTTTCCGGCCGATACGTACCAAAGCATTGCCCATGACATTGAAATTTTGAAGCGGGAATTGCCAGTTGATTTGCTGGAGTTTTTTATCCTGACCCCCTTGCCTGGGTCAGAGGATCACCAGCAGTTATCCCGGGCTGGGGTATGGATGGACCCAGATATGAATAATTATGATTTAGAGCATCCCACGATGACTCATCCTCTCATGTCCCATGACGAATGGGTTCGTGCTTACCGCATGGCGTGGAAGAATTATTATACTTGGGAGCATATGGAAACGATCATGCGGCGTGCAGGAGCCTCAGGAGAGCCTGTGGAAAAGGTAATGTTTTTCCTCTTGTGTTTTTACGGTTGTATCATGCTGGAACAGGTTCATCCCTTGGAGGGAGGTCTATTTCGGCGAAAACGACGCAGCACCCGACGACCTGGCTTGGTCAATGAACCTGTATGGCGCTTTTACGTAAAGCGGGGGCGTGAAGTTTTGACTGCCGGTTGGCAGTGGTGTCAGGTGGCGTGGAGATTAAATCAGTTGAGAAGAAAAATAGAAAATGACCCTTCGAAAGGTCAATATTCCGATGTGGCCCTCACGGCTGCCGGGGGCGATTCTGAAGACTATCTTGATCTTCATCAAACCTATGGTTCTCTCCTTGGCATTAAAAAACTGACGAGATAACCGGTCTTCAAAATTTGTCTTGTTTTGATCTGACAGCTGATGTGTACCCAGTTTTGTAATTGGGTATCAGGAAGTAATGGGACAACCAGAACCTAGGATGGTTATAACTAAAGGGACATATTCAATTTTGTTTTTGTCCCGTATCAACAAAAAAATTCCATAGGATAAGGGTTAAGGTTTTTGACTTTCCTTAATGTAATAACGAGCCCGTTTCACTTTATCAATGCAGTTAGGATATTTATCAAATTGTTGTTGTACCTTGGCAGCACTCAATAACGTGGCGGCTTTAGACCAATTGACTGACCCACTAAATCCATTGGCCTTGGCTTGCTCTAGCTCCCGAAAAGCGTTGTCGAGTCTCTGTTGGCAAAGGGATGCCATCTGAGGGTCTTTGGGGGCTCCCACACAATGGGTGAGTACTAGCATTGTAGCGATTCCTATCACTAAGGCAGCCAGTTTATTCACTTTCACCGTATTCATTACATTTTTCCTCAGGTTTTTTTAAGCTGTTTGCTTCTTGGCAGATACATTTTATCCAATTTATGAAAATGTCTGTGGAAACATGATCGGGAGGAAATGAGTGTAGGGTTGGCCTTAAATTTTATAAAAAAATTTCGGTACCATTCAGATAAAACTTGCTTCTGGTTCCATATTGTTTAGACATTCCTTACATGATCAAAGCCTGGGTGAATTGATGCCTCCCTATGAAAAGTTGTTAGGTGACGGCCAAAGAGTTAGGAGAAAAAATAGGGAGAAGAACTAAGATTTTTGTCCGGTGTAATCTCGAATGAGGCCTCCTACCAAAGTATGTTCCTGGCAGTGAACGAACCCGGAATTCCGCAGAGTTAGGAGAATGGTTTCTGGGGCGACGCAATATTGAATGGTATCCCAAAAATACCGCATAAGTGTTCGGATGTGGGGATTATGGGTACGAAGATACGAAAAACCGGGAACGACCCATTTTAAATATAAGCGACTGAGCTGCAGGGAAACAGGGGAGTTAGGCCGTGAAATTTCGAGGATCACAATCCGTCCGCCCGGCTTTAACACCCGCCAATATTCATTGAAGGTATGTTGGAGATCGGACACATGCCGAAGGGCATACCCCATCAGCACGAAATCAAAGGTACCATCAGGAAAAGGCAGATGTTCGGCCATCCCTCGCAGGATATCCGTCACACCCTTTTCACGAGCCTGTCGAAGCATGCCCAGGCTGGGGTCTAATCCGATTACAGTTCCTGTTTTCCCTGCCAATTTCTGTGCGCAGATTGAGAGGGTGCCTGGTCCACAGGCCACGTCCAGGACCGTTCCGCCATGGCCGACACCAGTTCGCCGAAGGGCGCGTGTCCGATACCAATTCCCCGATCCGAACGATAAGACTTGGCTAATCCAATCATAGTCCGGTGCCACCTGGTCAAATTGTTCATTTAAGTTGAGGCGACGCTGAGTCTCTGATTGGTGGTATTTCGGCAAAAGGGGATGCGGTGTGAGAAGAGAATTGTGATTAGGAGGGAAAACACTCATTTTTTGCCTACTGTTTCTGTGGTAAATGATACATGCGCTAAAGCTCCAAGGCAAACCTTGCCTAGGATTCACCTACTCTATCTTTGGGCTTGAATAGTCACCTGTCAATTAAAGTAACCATTTAACCCAAAAACGGAAAGTGAATGGTTGCTGAATAGTTTTGGGTGTCTGGGTATGAGATTCTCAAGAATAAAAATAGAGTCATGGGGTTGTAGATGTTTTGTGAAATGGAGCCATCTTCAATATCATCAAGAGGTCAATGCAATTCACGAATTAAGTTTTGCATTATTTTTTTAATGGTTGAATTCAATTTGGCTGTTCACCTATCGCTGTCGGTCGGTGAGCAAGTGGCGATGACCTATCGCTAGGTTTATTTTCCTGGTTGTTAAAAAAGAAAAGAGATTGCTGGCCGCTGAACCATTTTTTTGTCCCCCTTCGTTAAGTTTTACTGCTGAGATGAACCCAGGA
>JBDSHB010000045.1:0-3716 GCA_039918695.1 Nitrospirales bacterium
GCCGCTCACGTGCAGATTGGCCCCCGTCACGTATCGAGCCTCGTCAGATAGGAAATAACGAACGGCTTGCACGGTATCTTTGACTTCCCCGATATATCCGGCCGGAATTTTTTTGGCTATCCCGTCCAGCTCTCCCGGTGGCGCGCTCCCGGAATCAATAAATCCTGGTGAAATCGCATTCACGGTAATACCATCGGGAGCGAGGATTTTCGCCAACGTCCTGGTAAGAATGAGCACGCCGGCCTTGGCAATATAATGGGCAGTCACATGCGATTGGGCTTCCATTTTGTCTGCGTTGGCCATGCTGAACGAAATGATCCGTCCGGATTGTCTGGCTTTCATCCCTGGGGCGACAGCCTTCGCGAGATAGAAGATCGGGTGAAGATTATTGTTGAACATCTCCGACCAGCCATCGGCGGTCTCTTCAAAAAGCGGCACTCGATGGTAGGGTCCGGCCCCATTGATCAGGGCATCAACCCGGCCCCATGTATTCTCCACTTCCTGAACAAGCCCTACGGCAGCAGTGGAATCTGAGACATCACACTGAATGGCGAACGCCTTTCCGCCTTTCCCTTCAATGGTGCGCACGACATCCTGTGCCTCCAACTGACTGGTGCGATAGCAAATCGCCACCTTCCATTCGTTGGCGGCTAAGTCCAGGGCGATACCACGCCCAATTCCCCTTGCTCCACCAGTGATCAACGCCACCCGCTCAGTCATGGCTTCCCGCCCCTGTCGTTCTCATGCACACACCTGTCGTACAAAAATCATTTCCCCATTATTCACGATTGGTCAATCGTGCCGCTAATTCTTGCAACACGTTTTTCGTACGAGAAGAGAATGTCTGATTCTGGCGGTCCTTGGCCTCACGGATAAACAGATGAAGATTCTCAACCGTATCCAAATCCCGTAGCATCGGTAAGACCTTCAATGATAAACCCAAATCCTGAACCCTCTGTTTGGTACGCGCATACACCTGATCAGTGGACCAGGGCATATTCTCGAACAGGCCCGGCACAGGTGAGCGCAGCCCGATTAAATAATATCCGCCATCCACTGTGGGACCCAGCACCACATCATGATCCTCCAAGCCCTTCACGGCTGCCTTCAGCAGTGGTCCATGGATCCCCGGAATGTCGCTGCCAATAACTACAGCCGAACGGTAGGGAGCTCCGAGCGCCTGCTTGAAAACCCCGGCCATGCGGGCTCCCAGGTCATCCCCCTGTTGATCCCAGACAGGGATTTTGAATCGAGCCTCCATGGCCCGAAAGAAGGGATGATGGGGAGAGGGCGTTCCGGCCAGGATGCGATCGTATTCTTTGAGCGATTGACATCGTTCTAAGATATCCAAGACGAGACTTCCGTGGAGACTGGCGGCCTCATCAGGCGTGAGAGGAGGACACAGGCGTGTTTTGACTTGACCGGAAACCGGTGCCTTCGTAAAGACAATAATTGCCGACGTCGCAGGCGGGAGAGATCGACGTCCTTTCCCCTGACCCTGCGGTGATGGGCGTGATCTATGTAGAGCTGGGTCGTTACCGGACGGTGTCATAATACTGCTGAAGACGACGAGGGTCCCATCCTAGCCAATACCACGCGCGGAGTGTCCACATGCGCACGATCGTTCGGAGAGGGCCGTGGTGTTCCCACCGTCGAAACGAGGTGATGACCTTCGCTCGCAGAGAGGCGATCGTGCCAACTCGCTTCAACCGGCGGCTGAATTCAATATCTTCCATAAGAGGAATATTCGCAAAGCCCCCCAACTCTTCAAACACGGAACGTCGCACAAACATAGTTTGATCGCCGGTGGAAATCCCGGACCAGCGTGAGCGCAGATTCATGAGCCGGCTCACCATCCAGGCATAACCGGTGTCCTGTGGGAATCGTACATCAAACCGTCCACCAACACACCGCGGATCGTCCATGGCGTCTGCTACCACTTGTCTGGCATTGTGCGGCAAATGCGTGTCAGCATGCAAAAATACCAGAATATCGGAGCTGGCCAGAGCGGCCCCTGCATTCATTTGGGAAGCCCGTCCACATGCTCCGTTGATAATTTGCGTGTGGGCATCAGGTGCCGATTGACAGATCGTCCTTGCCACATCCGTTGTGTGATCACAACTACCGCCATCCACAATGATCAGCTCCTCAAATCCGAATGATGACAGCAACTTAGGCAACAGCGCAGCCAAAGCCTTCTGTTCATTCAAGACCGGAATGATCACGGCGATGTTCATGGAGACCCTAATTGCCGGCACACAGAGGAAAGGCAAAGATACAAGAATGGACGTCTACGAGTCGGCGGGTTTCTTGGGATTTCGGAACATAAAAAACACGACGACTCCGATCGTGCCCCAGTAAATCAGATACTTATGCCAAAATAAGACCTCCCCAAAATGCATAAATGCCATCGCACAAAGCAGGGATAAGGCCATCACCGTATAACGGACGGTGAGATTGTCAACGGAGGAATAGGCCCACATCGCCATTCCTGAGAAATAAATAATCATGGGGAAGATGCTGATTTCCGCGCCTGTACTGGCGGACAGAAAAACCTGCAAAAACCCGATAAAGACCATAGCGGATCCCACCATACGCATGGCCACCTGCATCTGCAGATTTTCTTGATCCTCCTGATCCTCCTCCATAACTGGCGGACGGGGAGTCACTGGCTTGGGAACAATAGGATCAGTCGACTGAGGTGGATCGGTTTCTGTACTCATAGTTACCACTTAAAATGTTTGCTGAGTGTGAGTCCCTGCTGGAAATAGGAAGACCCCAAAGCCGATCCATATAACTGCATGGGAATATCACGCATCTTTTCGTAGACAACCTTAAAAAATGTCTGCCCGTCGTGAATACGGAAGGGCACATCGTGAGGGCGAACCTCTAAAACCACCTGGGTCCCTTTCCGGTTTGGGTTGGCATAGCCAAACCCCGGATCAAAGAACCCGGCATAATGGGTTCGTAATTCCCCGCAGGCGGCTTCATACGCCACCATTTCCGATGAATAGCCAGGTGGAACCTGGATACGTTCCTTGGAGGCCAGGATATAAAACTCTTCCGGTTCCAACAGCATCGTGGCCGTGGCATTGCGTTTGAGCGGTTCCCAAAAATCAGTGGCGGCATAGTGGCCCACCAGGCTGAGATCAATGACATGACTGTTCTTTTTTGCCCGGTACCCCACAATTGCCTCGGAATGGTCACTCGATCCTTGCAAATCGACACTTAAAAACAGCCCGTTATTTACCCGGAGTTCCTTGGCCGACAAGGGCCTATCCGTTTTCCCCGAATCTCCATTATGAAACAGCAAGGGCGTCTTGCGATGAACGATCCGCAACCCTGAATCCGAGACCATGGGTTTGCCGGACATTAATCGCAATTGGTTGAGAGCCAATCCAGCCTGGACTCGTATGGTAAACGACCGGGGCACGATTTCCAAAAATAACGGGCCTTCATACCCCGGGCGTATTTCATCAAAGCCCACATGCAGATCCGTCACCACGCGGGTAAAGATATCCAACCTTCCCGTGGAACTTTTTGGGTTGGTCCGGCCGCGGATATCTTTGGGCAGCTTTACCCTCTCCATCAAGGGGACGAGGTAGACATGGCCTTTTTCCAGAATTGCGCCATTCGTCAGATCCATATCGTACATCACCATATCGGACCGGTAGAGGTCCTCAATCGTAAACTGGGATTGCTGATCTGAGGGCTCT
>JBDSHB010000046.1:0-2802 GCA_039918695.1 Nitrospirales bacterium
TCTCTACAGATCAGATTTGTTTGACGTACCCAAAGCAAGAAACATCAAGTCTTATTTCATCGGATATGTGGCTTGTGTCTTTGCAGAGCAGCCTTCCCCTTAGGACGCATAGGCACCAGGAGGCGAACCCGATTGACTCAGAGATAACAGAAACCTCCCGTTGTTGACGCATTTCTCACCTGCGGAGAAGGCTGGGTTTACACTCGGCCTTTTTCGTTTGTGCTAATTGTCCATTTTCCTCCATTCCCTTTATCCCCTGCTTTTTGTATGGTGATGCCGTCCTAGATGAATTTTTCATTTCCTGAATTAAGCTAGAGTCTGATTTAAACCATGTGTGGCCGCTTCACCCGAAAAGAGAGCTTTCAACAGATAGCCGAACAACTTGGCTTGAAATTTCTTCCTCAGTTATCCCCCCGCTACAACATTGCTCCTTCCCAATTGGTGGCTTGTGTCCGCACCAATCCCGAATCCCAGGAACGAGAATGCGTGGAACTAAAATGGGGTCTGGTGCCGTCCTGGGCTAAAGATCCGAGCATCGGCAATAAAATGATCAATGCCCGTGCGGAGACCGTGGCCGAGAAGCCTTCGTTTCGGAAAGCCTTAAAACAGCAACGGTGCCTCGTGTTAGCGGATGGGTTCTATGAATGGAAACGCGAAGGGAAGGCCAAGCAGCCGTACTACATTCGGTTCAAGGATCACCGGGTTTTTGCGTTCGCCGGATTGTGGGAACGGTGGGAGAAACAGGACTCGGACTTAGAAACGTGCGCCTTAATCACGACAGAACCCAATGCCCTGATGGAGCCTATCCATAACCGGATGCCTGTAATACTCTCGGAACAATCGTATGCAAGCTGGCTCAAGCCTAACCTGAATAATACGGTCTACCTCAGTGGGCTCTTGGAGCCATACAAAGCCGAGGAGATGGAAGCTTTTCCCATCAGTACCTTGGTGAACAATCCTCGGAATGACACCCCCCTGTGTATTCAACCGCTTGAATCGTAGGTCGCATTCCCTTTATTCCCCAAAGTCAGTTGACCGATCTTCGCATTCAGAGTTTTGATATCGACGGCAGGAGGCGTCTCGCGCCGTTTTTCATCGAAGGCTCCGGGGGCATGCTCCAGTAGCCGTGATTTCCATTGGGCAATCTGGTTTGGATGGACCTCAAATTTCTTCGCCAACTCGGCGGTGGTTAAATCACCCTTCAGGGGAGCCAGCGCCACTTTTGCCTTGAACACGGGGTTGTGATTGCGTCTGATTCGTCGACTCATGATAAGCTCCTGTGAATGACGTGAAGATGATTGAAACAGGTTTGCTTATCCACTTAAGACGGTGTCAA
Source organism: Nitrospirales bacterium (assembly GCA_039918695.1). Lineage (GTDB taxonomy): Bacteria > Nitrospirota > Nitrospiria > Nitrospirales > UBA8639 > Nitrospira_E. The sequence continues at coordinate 1,337 of JBDSHB010000046.1, forward strand.
ATTTTCCGGGGCCACCTCTTATGGAAATTGCCAAGAAAATTAAGTCTTATTCTAACTCTGATTGTAAGAGTTAGTTTTGTCCAACAATTATATTTCTTACATGCGGTGAAAATTGAGGCGTTGGTCCAACCGGGAGCCATGCTGAAGACCATGGACAAAAATACAGAGGCGAAAGGCACCGGAAAAAGTCTGGTTCCTAGAGAGAACCACACTTCCAACCTTCCACATTTTCTGAACCAGGGATTGATAAGAAAACATCTATCGTTGCGCAGCAATGAGCGGCCATGCCAGATGATGTCCAGGCGGACATTGCCAACCGGGAAAAGACGTACAACAAGCCCCGGCGAAACCAGCAACGGGCGAAGGTGCTAGAAACTTTCCCTTCATGCCCTATTTGATGAATTGCTTTTATTTGCTGATCTTGCCACGCTCCCCCTCATCAAAATGATAGGCCATTTTGGGAACACCCTTTCCACCCACATACAGGAGGGCGACCGCATGCGAGCAATAATATTTTTTGGATGTTTTCTAGGTCTGGCAGGCAGTGCCTGGGCCCAATTCGGGGAAGATACCTGGCGACCGGCCTCACAGCTTCACCCGAATCCTCCAAGATCCTTCTATGACCAACCTTCTGTCCTATCTACCCCGAGGTCATTGCAAAGCTTTGATGGGTGGTTCCAACAACAGCGTGAACAACAACGGCAACAGGACGTAAGCTACCAGCAGGAGGCCCGACAGCATGAATTGAACCAAATGAACCGGCTGCGGACGTATGATCGACTGCATTGGGGACCTCTGCAACCGTATTCACCCTATTGAGTTGTGGCGGACGGACTCTTTCGCGACCATCCTTTTTATCCCTCTGTCTGTGCATGGCGAATTGCTCATCATGCGGCCATTGGAGTGTCAAACAATCCCTGACAATATGATTGCCACACAATATTGTTGAGTACGGCATGTGACGGTGGGGTTTTTTCAGCGGCTTCTCCCTCTCATGAGTAAAGTCGACATCGATGCATTGGGTACGAAAGCCGCCGAGGTTACCTGCCAGGCAATCAGATGACCGGCATGATACCTAGCAATGAGCCTGAATGAGGGGTGGGTTAGCCTCACAAAAAAGAATTAACGACATTGGTTCTCTTTATATTTCCCCCGCTCAGCCCGCTCCACCTCTCTGCGGCAGAGTCTCTCAACGCACCCGCTTCCTGTGCGCTTTACCATTCTATTCCACCACGCCTACCCTTTCCGACAAGCTCCTAGCCGCTTTTGATACCCAGGACGACATACGAATAGACCCTGTAGGGGAAGGTGAGGATCGAAAGGGGAAATAGTAGAAACCACCAATAGAGTTCGGCGGATATCTTTTGTCGTAAAGTCAGCGTGGAAAAGTTCTCTTTCGCTACAGATCGCCATTCTCGGTAAAAATTCTGCCACCCTTGATTTGACTTCGAGCCAGCATGAAATCG
>JBDSHB010000047.1:0-4534 GCA_039918695.1 Nitrospirales bacterium
CCAACAACCCTACCGAAATCGTAATGGGAAAGCTGGTGAGCATGACGTTTATCTGAGGAACCAGCCGGCCAAGAATCCCCATGATGGCATGCACCAGAAATGTTGCGGCCATGACCGGAAAGGCCAGTTTCAATCCCGTGTCAAAGGTTCGTTGCATGACTCCGGTCACATCGCTCAACAGAGGGGCACTCAAATGGGCGCCGAAGGGTGGAATCAACTGAAAACTACTGCCCAACGCCAACAACACCAAATGATGGCCATCGATTTGAAAGTACAGAAGGGTTGCCAGAATGGTCAGTAATTGCCCAAACACGGGTGTTTCCACTTGAGTGACAGGATCCAATACTCCGGCCATAGCAAACCCCACTTGAAACCCCATCACACTCCCTGCCAGTTCCACCGCGGTCATGAGTAATCGCAATGCCAAACCTAAGACCAGTCCGACGAGCAATTCGGCACCCAACGCGATCACCAGATTGGCGGGTTCCAACCAATTGGGAGGGAGTGTAAACGTCACGACGGGCATCAACAGGATGGCAATAATGGCCGCCAATCCGATTTTGATGCGGTTCGGAACCGATTGCCCCCCCAGCAACGGTAAGGCCGACAAAATGACGGCTGTGCGGACGAGCACGACCACGAATTGCCACACTTGCTGAATCGCAAAATCCCATTGAAACACCAGTTACCGGATATCTTTCTCACACATATCGCAGGTCGACTCCCTCAGTTGGGCTAAAGAATATTTCAGAAATTTTGCCATTTCATCAGCCTATGCGTGTACGAGGCCCACCAGAGAAAAGTAGTCGAGTGTTCAAAGTGGCCATCCAGTCCTGTCCTGAGGCTTCTCGAAGGAAAGACTGCAGCCGCTTGGACGAGCGGAGCGTACGGAGGAGTCCGTGAGCAGGGACAGGGAGCGACCTGCCTGCGCGAAGCCGCTCCGGCGGAGGCAGGGAACGCCGCCGGCGGCATTTTTCAACATTCCGCTGATCATTGTGCAAACTCCGGTATCCTTGCCCAAACCCCCGTCATGAATCCCACAAGGATTTCCACCATCCAGGGAAACGTGACCAAGAGCACCACAAACATGGTGGCAACCTTTGGCAAAAAAGTGAGGGTCATTTCGTTAATTTGGGTCATGGCTTGGAACGCACTCACGCAGAGTCCTACCACTAAGCTGAGACCCAACATGGGACCCGCCACAAGCAGTATTGTTTGAATCGCCTCCTGACCGATGCTCAAGACACTTTCGGTTGTCATCTTCTCAACCCTTTCAGGCTTGCCATGAAAATAGTACAAGTGAGGCGTAAAGAAAACGTCGTGGAGCGGCAAGCGTAAGGAGACAGAAAAACAAAAAGGACAGCATCCGATACACTCTCCACGCCTGACGCTTCGCGTCTTAGGGCCTTTTCTATTGAAAACTATTCATCAGTGCTCCCACGATCAGAAACCATCCATCAGCCAACACAAACAACACCAACTTAAACGGCAACGAGATCATGATCGGTGGCAACATCATCATACCCATGGACATGAGAATGCTGGCGACAATCATATCGATCACGAGAAAAGGCACATAGATCAGAAAGCCGATTTGAAATGCCGTCCGCAATTCACTCGTGACAAACGCCGGCACCAGGACATGGAGCGGCACATCATCAGGCGTCTGAGGGTGAGGAATTTTCGCCATCTCCACAAACAAGGTTAAATCCTTTTCGCGGACTTGTTTCAGCATAAACATTCTTAGCGGGATCTTGGCCCGTTCCAGCGCCACTTCCTGAGTCACCTTTTGTTCCAAGAGCGGATTCAGTGCCTCAACCCGAATTTCCTCCCACACCGGCATCATAATAAACAGAGTCAAAAACATGGCCAATCCAATCATCACCTGATTCGGTGGCGCATGCATGGTCCCCAACGCCTGCCGAAGAAGACCCAGAACAATCACCACGCGTGTAAATGCCGTCACCAGCATCAACAGGGCCGGCGCAAGCGTTAAGGCCGTCAGGAGAAAGAGGATGCGAAGCCCGAAGGTCCACGGTTCGGTCCCGTCCAATCCGGACACCTGTAAACTGATCGCCGGATCCTTGGTGACCTGGGCAAGGGCCGAGGTCGATGGTCCCATGACCAGACTCAGGACGAACAGTCCCGGAAGGTCACGTCGTCCACGAAACCCGCAATAAGGTTTGATCACGACCTCCCCTCTCCCCTCTCCCGTCCGACGCCTTTGGCCAATTGGGCGAGCGGTTCGGATGTCACCAATCCCATTCCTGATTTTCCAAATGCCTGCCGGGTCCACTGACCCAACCAGGCGCCTAACGGCCCGACAAGCGGATTCGCAATAGAGCGGAGCCGCTCAATCCGATCGACATCCGCCACTGTCGTCAGCAGCGTCATCTCCCGGGCCGTCGTCCCCAACACCAACACTTCTCCGGCCACTTCCACGAGCATGATGTGCTTTCCCGTCCCGACCCGAAGTCCGCCCAGAATGCGCATCACCGGATCACCGCTCTTTCCCGGTAATTCCCCGAATGTGCGCCGAACCCAGGCTAATCCTCCAAGAAGAACCAGGACCACCAGGGCCAAGGTGCCCGCCATTTTGAGCGCTTCATGTGTGAGATCCATATTTTTTCGTGATGCGTCCGTCGTGATGCGTGAAACGGCCCCATCGCCCCTTCACATGTTAATCCTTACACCTCACGTCCCTATCGAAGTTTATTCACACGGTCGGTGGGGCTAATCACGTCTGTAAGACGAATGCCGAATTTCTCATTCACCATGACCACCTCACCACGCGCGACTAACCGTTCATTCACCAACACTTCCAAAGGTTCACCGGCGAGTTTATCCAATTCCACAATGGATCCCGGTCCTAACTGCAACAGGTCCTTAATCAGTATGCGTGTGTTGCCCAGTTGCGCAGAAAGCACCAAGGGAATATCTAAGATGCGATTTAAATTCTGATCATGGGACGTCATCAATTGTGGCGTCTGGCTATTGCTACTCGCCGCCACCTCCTGTTTTTTCGCCGCAGCGTTCTGTTTTTTTGCGCCGGCTTCCTGGGCTAACGCCTCCATCATTTCTTTCTCAGCATCAAATGTATCCATGTCGATGTTGTCTTCTTCACTCATCGTTTATCTCCAGGTTTCCACAGTCAGTGACTGGCCGGCGCCTCATCGCGTTCACCGGCCCTTACTCTCTCGCCAGAATGATGTCCTTAATCTGAAATGATTGCATGCCTTTGGTGGTTCCCGGAGATCCAAGAAACTTTGGCACTCCTTCCACTCTGGCCGTTAACAGCTGCGTGGTCCCTTGATTCAACCCGATCACATCGCCTGGGGAGAATTGCATCAATTCCTCCACCGAGATTTCCGTTTCCCCCAAACACACGGACATCGTGACATAGGCTTCCTTCAGCCTGGCTGAAAATCGTTTCACCCAACCATGATCCGTTTCAAACGAGTCTCCCTGGAAACTCACCTGCAGACGTTCCCGGATCGGCTCCAACATCGTATAGGGAAGACAGAGGTGGAGATCTCCCACCGAATTGCCTAATTCGATGCCCAACGTGACCACAATCACGATATCCGCCGGCAACACAATGGCAGCCAACTGAGGATTCATTTCTACCCGTACCGCATTGATGAGGAGTTTTTGTACGGGGTCCCAGGCTTTTTGGAGATTCCCCAACCCCATCAGCATGACCTTCTTCATCACGCGCTGCTCTATGATGGTAAAATCCTGCCCTTCCGGTTTAACATGAGTCTGTCCGGCTCCCCCGAAAAAATGATCCACAAGCAAATACACCGTCGCCGCATCCGTGGCGATCATCGCTAAGCCGCGAAGAGGGTCCATGGAAATAATCTGAAGATAGGCCGGGACGGGAAGACGTTTGGCGAACTCCCCGAACTTCATCACCGTTTGGTTCGTGACCGTGACCTCAGCGGTTTTACGAAGCACATCGCTCAGAGAGAGGCGAAAACAACGCGAGAATTGTTGGTGGATCACATCCAGGGTCGGCATTCGCCCGCGAACGACCCATTCCTGATTCCCCAAATCATACGAAACCGGTCCGTCCTGTGGTCCGGCATTTACCGCCTCTTCAGATTCCGTCTCCACGCCGCCATCGGAGACCCCGCGAAGAAGGGCATCAACTTCATCCTGACTAAGTATTTTTTCCATGTTGGGACGTGGCACAAAGAAACAGCCCGGCCGTCTCTTCTCTCCTCTTTCGAACTCCTGACCTCTTACTTCTTACTGCTTACTGCTGATCACTTGTTCATTACTCAGAGAACCATCTGCCCTCTCATGGCCAACGGAAGTCCTCAATCATCTATCTTTGCCGTTCCTCATTTCTGATGGATCCCCGCTGATGAGCGGCGGGGATGACGAATTGGATCCTCATACCCGACAATGTTCATCAGGCATCCATCCCCTTCTGTTATATCCAATAGGTGAAGTAGGGCCTCGTCCAATTACGGCCAGCGGGAGGACCAAGAAGACACCCAGCCCGGTTTCCTTACTGAATAATAAAATC
>JBDSHB010000048.1:0-3669 GCA_039918695.1 Nitrospirales bacterium
CATCTCATCAGCGCAGTTACTCCGTAAATGGTTTCCCCTTGCTTGGTCTGCGGGAGCCAATGAACAGCAGCACCTGTTCCTTATGGGTTTCGGATAAGCTTGAATCCCTCCTTCACAGCTTCTTCAATACATCACCGAAGGCAAAAATGCGCCCTTAGGCTCGTGATACACCCCCATACTCATGAGCGTCATGGGCTGAATCACGCGCAGTCCATTCTGCAAACACCAGCGTAACAATTCACTGTTGCGCGTGGGGAGCAGGAATCCCGGCCCCGGAAAACCTGGAGCCGCCCCGATGAGCGCCTTCAGATCGTCGTTACTCTCCCCGACGGCATGCCCGAAAAAACCAACCACGGTGGCATATCCGGTAACGCGACCATCATGTTCGACGACGGTAGCGGTCTTGTCCTTCATCGCATCTAAAAGTTCGGATTCCCGATCGTGGCCATGGACCTGAAAACACAAACGACTGCACGCCGTTAAATATTCTTGGGTCGCCGGGCGAACAGTACAGCCGGGAATCACGAGATTCAGGGCCGGTCCCTGCATCGTCGAAAGCGGTTCATAGGCGTTGAACCCCAAATTCGTATAGAGGGACATGGAACGATTATGATAGGCCGCCTGCACCAGCCTGATACCTGCAAAACGATGTTCCCGAGCCCGACCGATGACATGCTCCATCAGCCGTCTTCCCACACTTCCGTTTTGCACGGACGGATTGACGGTGATCGGACCGATGCCGGCAATGTCTCCACCATCCCAGAGAAAATTGCTTCCGACCACTCGCCCATCCACTTCGGCCACGACCGAGGAGACCTTGGGATGGGAGAACATCACAGAAAGCAATTCGATGGCGACTGTAGGAGCGGGAAAATCAGGTGGAAAATGATGTTGTTCGGCTATCGTCTTAAACGCTTCGTAACAAATCGCACCACAAATTTCGGCATCGGAAGGGCCACCATCTCGTAGACTAAGGTCCATGTGCCATCCTACTTTCTTAACAATGAGATGCTGCTTCAAGTCGGTTCAAAACTCTTGCAATAATCTCCCCGCACCCGTCAACGGTCCTTCGAACCCGTTTTCCCGTAGCGCATACCAGAAGGTCACCGCGTTAATCCCCAGGATCGGAATTCCGATAACCGGCTCAAACTTTTCCGTCACGTCGAGCAGGCTCATATTTGTTCCACACTGAACGACGGCATCCAATGCATGTTCCTCAGTCGCCAACAACTCCAGGATGGCTTTTTCCTTGGCCGAGTCCGGAATATGCGCGATATGCAGCGCGTTCGCGCAGGAGAAACCCACGCTCGACACCACCTCGTATCCCAGTTCTTCGAACATCTGCGTCGCCGACTCGTTCCCTTTCTTATCGAATGGGGTCAAAATGCCGATCCGCTTCGCACCAAAATTTCCCAAAGCGGCGTGAATGGCATCATGCCACGTGGCCCAGGACAGGCCGGAGTACTCTTCAATCTCCTCCATCGGGCCTCGAATGGCTTCTATGCCTCCAAGGATATGTTCCAGGCTCATGCCCATGATCAGGTATTGTGGCTCTGCCAACAACGCCACATCCACCGCTGCTCGCAGGCCGCCCAGGAACTGTTTCTTATACGCCCGCAAATCCTCTTCGGTTTCCAATCTCGGCTTCGACGTCATGACGGTCGCCGTGTGAAGGCCAACCCCGAGTAACCCGTCCGGTCCCTGATTCTTAAAGATGATGCTCCACAGTTCGTGTTCCATGCTGGTATTCGTGGCGGGGATAATTAGCCCGAACTTTCTTCTGAAACTCCTCACATCGGGATAGCCTTCGGAGGAATCGATCTCCTCGAAGTTCTCCACTTTCGTGCCATTCTGAATCACACCGGGAGGCGCCAGAGCGGGCATGGGTGGGGTATTCACATCGGGTAGGGCAATCGTCTTCCCGGACAACTTGCCGATGAGCGTCTGATCTCCGCGAGGGTTTGGGTTCTTTTCTTCTTTCATAGGGCAATCCTTCATCTATCTATAAGAGTCTGCAAGGTACAACGTCTCGTCGCCTTAAGAATATAGCGAATGATGTGCTGCCAGCAAAAGCTTGTATTGGGTTCAACGAATTTCCGCTTCTCTTGAAAGATGCCGGGTTTCGGCCCGGCAGCCGAGCCACTTTTGTTTCGGCAAAAGTGGCCAAAACCAGTGACGCCCCGCCCGGGCTCTTTAAGATTGCTCGGACGCGAAGTAGGGAAAACGGGCTACCTCGCGGGGCCCGAACAAGCCCGTCAGGAACAAGAGCGTCCGAGCATGGGGGCGGGCGGCAGGCGTCGCAGAAATCCGCGGAGTCTACCCTGAATCATGCCGAAGGGCTCATACAATGCGCGCCTTTTCTCCGGGGTCGGCTGCACTGCTCGGCCACACCATAAGGCCAGTGGAGCCTACTCAAACTATGAGGTTGGTATTCTCAGAGGGCCAACTCGCCAGAGTCGGACAAGGCCCGCTGGCTGGTAAGAGCACCAGCCCATGGGGCCGAACGGTAGGCATTGTTCAGGAAACGGCGGAATCTTCGAACCGCCTCAGTTCCTCAAAGCAAAAAAATCGCTTTAGGCTTCACTCAATTATCCTATGTCCTAGATCGGACCATCCACTAATTTTTCTTAGGGAACTGTGCCACAGTTTCTTACTTATCTTCGGTTATACGTTATGCTGATTTGCGATTTACAACGTCACCGCGTGTGGGTTGATCGAGCTCGGTTGCAGGACCTTTTATGTCATTTATTTTACTATGCAGGGATTGCATATCAATAACATGCCTGAAGTCGGCCTCATTTCCATTTTCTAATGATTTTAGCACATCATTGATTTCGTCCATTTTGATCATATTAATGCTTGGTTTAATGTCATGCTTTGCACATAACTCAAGAACCTCCTGTGTCTCTTTTATACCGCCGATAAGTGACCCTGCCAGCTGTATGCGATTGAAAACCATAGGGCCCGGTGAGAATTCCGGGAACTTGATCATATTACCAACAATTACAATTGTTGAATCCGTCTTCATAAGATCAATATACGGGGCAATATCGTGGGGCACTGGGATGGTGTTAATGAGCAGATCAAGGCTTTGCGCAGCTTCTTTCATCTCCTCTTCATCTTTTGAGATGACAACTTTATCCGCACCCATTTCTAATATTTCGTCTCTTTTATCTTCGCTGCGGGTGAAAGCGATAACTTCAGCGCCAAGAGCTTTACCCAGTTTAATGGCCATATTGCCCAATCCGCCAATCCCGGCCACACCAAGGGTATGGCCTTCTTCCAAATTCCAATGAATCATAGGAGAATAAACGGTAATACCGGCACACAAAATAGGGCCGACATATTTAGGATCCAAATTATCAGGGATCGTAAGGCCAAATTCCTCGCGCACAACCATGTTGGTTGTATAGCCACCGTAGGAATTTGTACCATCCGGATTTTTAGGGCCGTTATACGTCAACGTGCAGCTTTTAGGGCCTTGGCAATAATTTTCCGCGTCTTTTTGGCAAGGGTCGCATTCTTGACAGCTATTGACCATACAGCCAACACCAATAAGATCGCCTTTCTTAAATTTAGTGACACCCTCACCAACCGCCGTCACCTCTCCTAATATTTCATGGCCTGGTACGCACGGGTATAATGAATTTCCCCAATCGTTTTTGATCT
>JBDSHB010000049.1:0-3984 GCA_039918695.1 Nitrospirales bacterium
TTCATTCCGTTTTATTCTCCCGCTACATTTCCCCATTCACTGTTCGAAGGGTGTCACCATGTCTCAGGAGAAAGAAGAACTCTGGTCCAGGCGCTTCTTCCTGAAGTCCTCACTTGCGGGGATGCTGATTCTTGGCAGCCGGTTGATGTTTCCGGAATCCGCTGCGGCCCATTCACTCCCTGAAGGCAGGCTTCGCCTCTACAACGCCCACACTGACGAACGACTCCAGGTGACGTATCGCAATCAATCCGGTCGCTATGACCGGGAAGCCTTAAAGGACATTAATTATCTTTTGCGGTGTCATCATTCCAAAAAGATCTGCCAGATGGACATCCAATTGCTGGAATATGTGAATCAGGTGGAAAAGTTAGTCGGGCAGGGGCAGGAAATTCAAATCTACTCTGCCTATCGGTCGCCCTCATACAACAAATTGCTGATTCGCCTTGGTCGAGGGGCTGCGCCAAACAGTCTTCATACCGTCGGACAAGCGGTGGATTTCGCGATTCCCGGCGTTCGACTTTCCAAAATTCGACGAGCTGCGGTGAAGCTTCGGTTGGGTGGAGTCGGCTATTACGGCCGGCGGGGATTCGTCCATATCGATACTGGTCCGGTCCGGTACTGGTAGCTTCCTGTCTATCTTTTTCGTCCTACCTTTTACCTGATTTTGTTTCGGGGATTTCAAGAAAAGTCTTTGAGTTGGGAAAGCAAATCCTGTTTACAGGAAGGACAGATTCCGTGCGTAAATTCCGCCTGTGAACGGTTGCGAATAAAGGTCTCTAATTGAATCCACTCCCCTTGCTCGTTGCGAATTAATTTGCAGGTGGCACAAATGGGTAACATCCCACTGAGAATTTTTACTTCATTCACTGCGTCCTGCAATTGTTTCAATAGGAAATCACGTTCTATCAACTGGCGACGTAATTCCAGCTGGGCCATCACCTGCCGGCTTAAAGCTTGCAAAGACTTCATCTGATTCTTGTTGAGTTCCCCTGGGACTCGATCAATGACACACAGCGTTCCCAAATTATGCCCATCCGGCGTTGTGAGTGGTGCCCCGGCATAAAACCGAATGTTCGGTTCCTTGGTAACCAAAGGATTATCGACAAATCGGGTATCGGTTAAGGCATCAGGCACAACCATAAGATCCGATTGCAGGATGCAATGGGCGCAAAACGCAATGTCCCGTGAGGTCTCTTCCGCAGAGATCCCAACTTTCGACTTGAACCATTGACGATGGCCATCTATCAGGCTGATTAACGCAATAGGTGCTTGGCAAATGATACTGGCCAGGAAGGTTAGGTCGTCAAAGGCTAGCTCGGGGATCGTATCGAGAACCTGGTAGGCACTTAACGCCTCTAATCGTTGGACCTCATTGTCGGGGTGAGGTGCAGATTGGGGCATGAGTCAACCTCCGGCCAGGGGAAATTCCCCCGTATTACATTCCCAGATCAATTGCTACTGGCCACCTTCACCTCACACCAAACGTATTCACCCTACCAAACCCTGTGCCCCACAAGAAAGGCAAAGCCCGTAATCTGAGTCCAGAAGGAAAAGACATTTCCCCATTAGCGAAAAGATCCGACCCCACGTTCACCACCTCTTCACATCTTTTGTCACACCGATGGTTCGACGGTGTGAGTTAGGCCGGTCAGAAAAATACTGGACTCCCATACTTCCACCCCGCCGTAGATGAATTGTTTTGATCTTGACTGTCCATCCTTCTATGCTAGCCTTTTACGTGAACGTTTTTTAAATGGCCTTTTATCTGAATACCGCATCATTCCGGCTCTTATCCCGAACTATGATCTCTTTATGTAAACACCATGGAGCCTACGCTCCTCAATTAAATCAGACATCTTATTGGCTGCTTATCCAAAAGGAACCCTAATATGGAAGATGGCTTGTCCACCCCAGTGGGAACCCGCCGGTCATTCTTTGTGAAAACCACCGTGCTCATTTCCTCTCTTATCGGAATCTCCCTTGCTATTCCGTTAATCGGATACGTCATCGCCCCCACCCTTCAACGACGAAACAAAGAATGGGTGGCGTTGGGCAAAACCGACGAATTACCGGTTGGTGAACCCAAGGCGTTGGATTACGCCATGACGGAAAAGGATGGATGGCAGGAGAGCCACACCACCAAGGGCGTGTGGGCGGTGAAACAGCCCAATGGAGAGGTGACGGTCTTTTCACCCATCTGCCCCCATTTAGGCTGCGGTTATCGATGGGACCAACAGGACCGCCTATTTAAATGCCCCTGCCATGGAAGCGTCTATGACATTAAAGGAACCGTTAAAGCCGGCCCCGCTCCACGCCCTTTGGACACGCTGCCATCCAAAATCGAAAATGGTGACTTGCTGGTCCAATACGAGGAATTTAAATCCGGTCTGGCGAAAAAGGTGGAACTCTAAGCATGGCCTCACGTCTTTATCAGTGGATCGACCAGCGCCTGAAATTAAAGCCCCTTGAGCAAACCCTCCTGAACGAGCCCATTCCCGGAGGCGCCAGCTGGAACTATGTCTTCGGCTCCGCCACCCTCTTCCTTTTTGGATTACAAGCCCTGACGGGCATGTTTCTCATGATCTACTACGTGCCTTCCACCGACCATGCCTACGATACCGTTCAGTATATTCAACAGGAGGTGTGGGGTGGATGGTTTGTCCGTGGCCTTCATCATTGGGGCGCCTCGGCCGTCATGATGGCCATCGGACTTCATATGTTACAGGTCTTTTTTGACGGCGCATATAAACGCCCTCGAGAACTCATGTGGGTGGTCGGCCTGTTGTTATTGGCAATTATGCTGGGCTTCGGATTTACGGGTTACCTTCTACCGTGGGATCAGAACGCCTATTGGGCCACCCAGGTTGGAATCAACATGGTCGGCAGCGTTCCTCTCATTGGTGATTTCCTCGTGAAATTCCTTCGAGGAGGCGAAACTCTGGGCGCCCTGACCATTTCACGGTTTTTCGCGATTCATGTCGCCTTTCTTCCTGCCATAATCGTGTTCGGGATCATGCTCCATCTCTTTATTCTCCGCCGGGTGGGACCGGCAGGCCCTCATGATGAGGCAAGAGCCAAGGCCGGGAGTGAAACATTCTATCCACGGCAGGTCTTCATGGATGCCGTGGTGATGCTTGTCGTGTTTGGAATCGTGTCGCTGTTGGCATTCAGCGTGGAATTCCCATTGGCTGATCGGGCGGATCCTTCGGACCATTCATTTATTCCCGTCCCGGAATGGTATTTTCTGTTTTTTTACCAGCTTCTCAAATATGCCCCAGGGGCTTGGGGACCTCTGGCAACCTGGCTTCTTCCCACACTCTTTTTCACAGGATTGCTGCTCCTGCCTTTTGTGGATCGCAACCCTGAACGGCATCCGTCCTCACGCCGGATCGTATTGGGGGCGGGATTGGGGTTTTTGATCATCGTGTTCGGCCTGTTGAGTATTTCTCTCCGCGACCTGTACGCCGTCCCAAAACGTGATCCGTCACTGGCTCGGGGAATGGCATTAGTAGAAGAATACAAATGTCAAACCTGCCATCGGATTCATGGGGAAGGTGCAAACTTGGCACCGGACCTCTCGTACGTTGCCGATCGACGACCAGACAGGGATTGGCATGTTCAGCATTTTAAGGATCCGCAATCCGTTTCCCCCGGATCCTTCATGCCAAAATTTCCTCTAAACGACAAACAGCTCAACGACCTCACCAATTACATGCTGACTCTCAGGAGTGAATAACACTTATTCCTACCCTGTGAAAATCGGTGAGTCTCCCTGAGAGCAGCCATCAGTTTGGTGCGCCCTGCTCTCGACGTTGCTCTCACCATTGTGGGTTGGATTAGACACGACACGGCATCAGATTACGGCCGGTCATGAAGATAGAAGCACTCGCCCGCTACCCTATTCGCAGAAAAATTTCGACTGAACGAAAACTGTCCCCCACGGCCAACAACCACAGCCGTGGGGGAAAAGAAACTACCCTCGGC
>JBDSHB010000050.1:0-2625 GCA_039918695.1 Nitrospirales bacterium
CTGGTAAAACAAGGCGAACAATCCAAACAGGCAGAGGATCAGGGTTAATTGCCAGCCTTTGCTCATTCTTCCTTCTTTCGGGGGCGGAGGATATTCAAAATCACGCCGAGGCCCATGATGACCCCGCCTCCCCATACCCACAGAACCAGTGGATTGAGCACGCCACGCGCGACGGCCACACCGTCTTCGGACACCTCAGGCATGGTCAGAAAGACGTGCCCCATGTTGGTGGCATAAATGGCCGATTCAGTGGTAGGCGTTTGGGTGGCCGAATAGATTCGCTTCTGGGGCCGGAGCTCCGTAATCAAATCCTCTCCCTTAAACACTTGAAAGACGCCTTCCTGCGCATTCCAATTCCCGCCAGCCACTTCATGAATTTTTGTCAGTTTCATCCGATAGTCCCCGATCGCGAATTCGTCGCCCACGCGCATCGACACGACTTTTTCCGTTTGATACACGGTTGAGGCAATGATGCCGACGACCAAGACGAGGACCCCGATATGGGTGAGCATGCTGGCATAGCGTCGTTGGTTGGCGGTAAAGGCCGCCAGACTTCCCTGGAAGATATTACTCCCGTTCCGCTGCGCATACAGTTGCGAAATTTTACCAAAGTCCAGGACTATCGCCATGCCGGCGAAGGTCACCACATACCCTCCTGCCAGGGCATAGAGGTTATGAATGCCGGTCACAAACAGCAGGACGACAATGACCGCTCCTGCGAGAAGTGGTGTGGAGAAGCTTTTTCTCAGGCTGGCCACCGACGCTTTGCGCCACGGGATATAGGGGCCGATTCCCATAAGAAACAACAATCCTAGGGCAATGGGCATAAACACCGCATTGTAATAGGGCGGACCGACGGTCACCTTGGCGTCCTGCAGTGTTTCGAGGATTAATGGATAAAGGGTGCCCAGAAAGACCGTTGCGGCAGCCACCAGAAAGAATAAATTGTTAAAGAGGAAGATCGATTCCCTGGATACCAACGAATCCATCTCGACTTGTGATTTCAATTTATTGGATCTCAGGATTAACGCGCCGAAGGCGATCCCGATGACCGTGCCGACGAATATGAGAATATACAGACCGCGCTCAGGATCCGTGGCAAAGGAATGGACGGAAGTGAGCACGCCGCTTCGCACGAGAAATGTTCCGATCAGAGACAAAGAAAATGTGACGATGATGAGGAATAAATTCCAGACTTTGAACATCTTTCGCTTTTCCTGCACCAGAACGGAATGCAGGTAGGCGGTACCCACCAACCAGGGCATAAAAGAAGCGTTTTCGACTGGATCCCAGCCCCAATAGCCGCCCCAGCCCAGTTCGTAATAGGCCCAATAGCCGCCGAGCAGGATGCCGGTTGTCAGGCACATCCAGGCAAACATGCTCCATCGCTGAGTCACCTTGATCCACTCTTCTCCCAATCGCCCGGAAAATAATGCGGCCATGGCAAAGGAAAAGGGAATGGAAAATCCCACATAGCCCATGTAGAGCATGGGTGGGTGTAAAACCATCGCCGGGTCTTGCAGTAACGGATTCAGGTCCTTGCCATCGAGAGGAACGGGTAGGAGGCGTTCAAACGGACTGGAGAGAAAAACAATTAAACATAAAAATCCGAAGATGATGGCCGATTCCACCGCAATCAAATACGGCATAATGGTGGGCTGGGTGCGCCAATGTAGCCAGACGGCCAGTGTGCTAAAGACGGAAAGTATGAAGACCCAAAGCAGGAGCGAGCCTTCATGGCCGCCCCACACAGCCGCGACGGTATAGAAAAACGGGAGTTTCGAATTGGAATTGTTGGCCACATAGAGGACGGAGAAGTCCCGTATGATAAAGGCATAGACCAATGAGAGCATGCCCACCCCGAGCAGGACGAAGATGAGGGTGACCGCCATACGTCCGGAGCGGGCCCAATCGGGGTTGCGTGTTTTGAGGGCCAGTGCGGCGCTGGCCATGCCAAAGACTGACAGCACCAGGGCAATAATGGTCGAAAAATGTCCTATTTCAATAATCATAGAGAGTGGCGAACAGGGTTAGGGCGAGAGGGTTTTCATGAAATCTTTTTTGGGAAGTTCCACACCCGCTCGTTTGAGTTCCATGGGCATGTAGTCCTCGGAATGCTTGGCCATGATCATCGTGGAATGAAAGGTCCGGCCGTCCCGCCATTGGCCTTCCACCACAGCGCCTTGTCCTTCTTTAAACAGGTCTGGGGGAATACCCTGAAACGCAACGGGAATAGTCGCGGCACCATCTGTGAGTTCAAAGGTCAGACCAACCGGCTCGGGTTGGGTTTTGAGACTGCCTTTGACCACCATGCCACCCACACGAACTTTTTTGCTGTAGGCTTCGGCGGAAAAGGCTTTCACCTCTGAGGGAGTCACGAAGTACACGATATTTTCCCCGAAATTCCCAAACGCCAGATAGCCGAGCGAACCGGCAACGAGGAGGATGCTGACGATGATGGCGATTTTTTTATTCTTTGTGCCCAAGGGAATCTGCCTCTGGTTCGTACAGTTTGGATTCTTTGATCTCTTTAAATAAAACCATGACTCTTTGGCTCATGGCAAATACCATCCACCCCAAAGCCAAGACGGAAATCAGATAGGCGGCGGCCACAAATCCAAAATT
>JBDSHB010000051.1:0-6930 GCA_039918695.1 Nitrospirales bacterium
AATTCGCCATCAGCCATCGCTTGAACGGCAGGGGCCCTGAGGTCAGGAACGGGAGGGTAGAAATTCGGACCCATATGTGTTTTCCCACTTCCATCATTGGCGTGGCAGGTCGCGCAGTGATCGGCAAAATGATGCCGAGCTTCCGCGAGTGCTTCTGAAGAAGAAAGCACCGGGTTCGTCATCTTGAGGAAGTGGCTTGGAGTTGCCAGATGGCGGATAAATCTTGCTGCTTTCACCTCCCACTCGGGGGGAGTGGATTTGGCGGAAAACATGCCCGGCAACAACCAGAGCGCTGTCAGCAGCGCTGCGACCAGGATAAACAGAAATATGATGAAAAAAGTTTTGATTCGTCTAAACATAATTAGTTGAATATTTATATTGTACCTGTTCGGGGAATTTCTTCACAAGTCAAATGAACGGTTCATCATCAGTGGACGGATTTTCATTTTTGGTGAAAGGAATGAAATTGGGTAGAATGCGCAAGTGCACTAAACTCAGTGCGGTCCGGAACGATATATTTTCATCTCCTCTCGTGGGGCTAATGGTCTTTATTGGATGGTTATGATTTCTTCTCAGTTAGTCGCATCATTGCAGAAACCGGAATGTTATTCACACCCGGTGAGTCAGGTCACGCTTGTGGAAACGCATATTTCATGGGTGTTCCTAACCGGTCAGTATGTCTACAAAATTAAAAAGCCCGTGTTGTTTTCCTTTGTTGATTCTTCGACACTTGAAAAACGGAAGTGGTTTTGTGAAGAAGAGGTTCGTCTCAACAGACGGTTAGCCCCACAGCTCTATCTGGGGGTGGTCCCCATCACCGGGTCTCCGTCAGGCCCTCGGATGGATGGAGAGGGAAGCCCTTTTGAATATGCAGTCAAAATGAAGCAATTTCCTCCCGATCAGGAGTTTCACAATCTCCTTGAGACAGGCAACCTGCATGAATCTGTGGTCGGTCAACTGGCCATAGATATTGGCACATTCCATGGCCGGATTGAATCTGCAGGAGATACCTTTCCCTATGGAGAGCCGGATATGGTATGGCGACCTATAGCAGAGTGCTTCGAGGACATTCCTCTTGCAGCCCTCCCTGTGCGGATTCAATACTGTATGAAGGATATCAAGGGATGGACAAACCATGAATGGAAGCGATTGAGACCATTATTAAGAGAACGCAAATCCTCAGGGCAGATTCGAGAATGTCATGGTGATCTTCATCTAGGAAATATTTCCCTATTTGAGGGCCGGACCTGCGTGTTTGATGCCTTGGAATTTAAACCAGAGTTGCGTTGGATTGATGTTATTAGTGAAGTCGCGTTTTTGGTCATGGATTTAGAGAGCAAGGATCGAGTGGATTTGGCATATTGGTTTTTAAACTGTTATCTGGAAGTGACTGGTGACTATGCCGGGATGAGTGTGTTCCGGCTGTATGAGGTGTATCGGGCACTCGTTCGAGCGAAAGTGGCGGGCTTGCGTCTGTCTCAGGTAGACCCCGGAAGCGCAGTTCGGGAAGATTTTCTTGAAGAAATAAGTAGATACGTGGAGTTTGCCCATCGATTGATGATGCCTTCTCCTCCAATGTTGATGCTGATGCATGGAGTTTCCGGAACTGGGAAGACAATGGTCTCTACCGAAGTGGTGAAAGCTTTGGGTGCCGTGCGAGTGCGATCCGATGTGGAACGTAAACGGATTCATGCGGATCAACGTAAAAAAGTCCTCGGGCAGGGAATTTCAGAGAGCTTGTACGCGCCAGCCATGACTCGCGCAACCTATGATCGGTTATGGGATCTTGCGAACACCATGTTACGGGCGGGCTATCCGGTCGTTGTGGATGCCACATTCCTTGATGGCGCACAAAGGCAGTCATTCATCCGACTCGCTCATGAACGGCACGTGTCTGTTGTCATCTTGGACGTTTGGGCGCCGGATGAGGTGTTGGCCGAGCGAATAGCATCTCGAGCTACACAACGGACCGATGCCTCTGACGCAACGATTAGAGTCATGGAACAGCAAAAGACCAAAGGGGAGCTCTTAACCAAACTTGAACAAGACACTGCCATTCGCCTGGATTCGACCGATTTGCAAACGGTCAGATCCACGATAGAGAGTCTTATTGAACAACGAAGCAAGAGTGCGAATTAAAGCCAAACTTGTGAAGTGGACGTGTATGGATGATCGTTTCCTGACGCGGCGTTTTCACGTTGTAAGAAAAATGGGCAATGCTTGAATGGCTTTGAAGGGGTCGTCAGTCCTCTATTCAGGGAGTGAATCCGGAAGATCAAAAAGGTGAGGCTTCAGTACCAACCGGTGGTTCATACCTTCCCATCCCAGCGATGGAAGGTATGAGAAGAACCGATGAGAAGGATGTGGGGACTTCCGCCTGATTGCTTCGCACGTCTGTTTAACAGGTTGCGGTCTATCCAATCTAAAAGTATATGGTGCGGAAGTATCTTCCTGAACAGACTCCTGCCGTCCTAGGTTAAAAAATCGCTTGACTGAACAAGGTCACACTATTTCCCAGGTTGCCTCCCCCCCCTGTAAATTGAGCCGCTACAGCTCCGACAGGGGTCATTGGATCATGTTCATAATAAACTTTTACGACAGTAAATTGTTGTACTGTTGCACCGGTACCGGGAACATACACCAAATAGTCGTAAAGGTTTTGGGGTAAATCGCAATTCGGAAGCGCTGGAGCCGCCACGCCTGAGCCGTTAAAACCTCCCTGCTCAACGACCGTACAGACAGGATTATTGTTCGCGACGGTCCCGGCGGTGATTTGGGCTAAGTAAATATGATATTTGTTTGGTTGATTTTTAAAATCCAGGGCATTGTTAGTGGAGCCGAGAAGATTCATCATGTTCGCCGACGTCGTCAAGTTTCGTGAGGCTAAGCTTGCGCCCTCTCTCGCGAGCTGTGTGAGCGCGTTACGTTCGTTGATGAGGCTTCCGTATTCGACAATACCAAATGCGACGAACAAGAAAATCATAAGGGAAAAGGCGAGTTCGATGGAAGCTGTGCCCCGTTCATTTTGTCCCGTTTGAAACAATGATGCCATCATGAGCCCCCTCCTAGGATGAAGTTTTCATTGCGGTAGGTCCCCTCGGACGACATAACCATGGTATCACCTGCCCCAAAAAACCCTCCGATCAATTGTGTGAAAAATTGATGGGTGAAATTCACCCGGACTCGCATAAAGGCGCCGGCACCGCCGGCACTTGCCGTTCCCACAACAGCCGGATCATCAGGATCGGTCCAATCGGCATCGACGGGGAAAATAAAGATGTTTGGCGACTCGATATCCATGACTGCTGCGGCACTTTGTTGAATCGCTTGTTTGATTGAGTTTTCCCGTGATAAGGCATTTCCATTACCATCGACTGAAGTCGCGCCAACGGTCCCAATACGAATGCCCTCTCTTACTGCAGACGTGAGGGTATTCTGGTGCACAAAAAACCAACCCATTTCTGCTACGGCGAAGAGAGCGGTGAGAAATACCAGCATGGTCGCTCCCACTTCCACGACCGTGATTCCCGATTCGGTCTGGCATGGAGACATTAATTTCTGAAAAGACCTGATCAAGCTCTTCATTGGGAAACCCTCCTGCATGTGGCCCTATCATCCCAGTCACGCGTGTTGTGTCTGCAATCGTGTGGCATCGGGGTTGCCTAACTAATAAGGACAAGTTTAAGAATATTGGCGATTTGTTGGAAAATTCCCTCCAACTCTGAGGAGTTAGGAGTATAGTAGGCAAAAGCTGATCCGCTGGAGAGCGTTGCGAGAAATGACTGATCGATGTTGCCCAATCCAATGGTATAGATCTCAATGCCTTTCGCTTTGATGGCAGAGGCATTGTCAATAGCCATCTGAGTTGCGAGATGTGTCAGGTAACCGGCGAGTGCTGTTTGGGAAATATTACATTGTTGGGAACTATAACTGGACATGGGTCCATAACTATTCAATCCATAGGTGGAATTTGTGAAGACATTCCATTTTACGTTTAATTTAGTGCTGAGATTTCTAGAGTTGACAGTTGGACATGAGGTAGTCCCAACGGTTTTTTCATCCCCGGTAATGTGAACCCTGTTCACACTAAAATTCGTAAATTGGTAGTCTGGTTTTTGTAAATTATCCCATACTAGTGCACCTCCAAGTGCCGCGACGCCATCATAATCGGTCCCGTTATATTTAAACTGTCCCCGAAAAGCCGTGGGATTTCCATCAGAGAAAAAGACGACGACTTGTTTGGTTCGTTCATTCGCAGGGACGCCGGATTGGTCGGACCACGGGAGGGTAAGGGCTTGAGCTAAGGCGTCTTCGGCATTGGTCCCCCCGGAGGCATTAAGTCCATTTATGGCTGAAGTCATGGGGGAGACGTATCCATAATCCATAGCAAAGGGCTTTTGGACCCCTGAGGCAAAGGTTATCAAGGCAAATCGATTATCGGCTTGTTGATCAGTGAAGTTTTCGACAAAGCTTGTTGACCCATCTATTAGGTCGCTTATGGGGCTGCCTGCCATCGACCCCGACACGTCCAGAACCAAGGCGATTTCAGCGTTGCGAAGTTTAGCGGACCCGTCTGCTGCGATAGCGGTCGTGGCGTGGCTTCCCCCAACTACTTTCGAGAGAGAATTGATGGAATTCGTGGCGCCTTGAACGGTAATTTTCCCGTTTCCGTCGTCGGTCACCACGAACGTTGGCGTGTCAGTTCCCAACAGTCCGGGAGGGAAATTAGCTTGAGCTACTTGTTGGACAAACCCGTGTAGATCCGCAATATTGGGATTGTTCACATTTTTGGCTCCAGCAAAGGCGGCCCCATCGATCGCTTTACTCATTTCTCCCTGGATGGCATACCACCGTCCAACTTCAATACCCAGGGCTGCAAATCCAAACAGGGCCACAACAGCAATGCCTGTAATCAGGATGTATGCACCTTGTTGGTTTCGTAACGGATTCTGTAACCCTTTGATTGAATTGCGTC
Source organism: Nitrospirales bacterium (assembly GCA_039918695.1). Taxonomy (GTDB): domain Bacteria; phylum Nitrospirota; class Nitrospiria; order Nitrospirales; family UBA8639; genus Nitrospira_E. Next base: position 4,976 of record JBDSHB010000051.1, read on the forward strand.
CCATTTTCCGTGTCTCCTGGATAAAAGGATCAATAACCTCACAAACCTCACACCAACTCATTCATTTCTCGCTGATTCAACGCGGAGGTTCTTTGGTAGGAGAATATCGACTGAATATTGAAAAACTTGCCGATTGGATATGTTCTACTAATGGCTAGCTTTCTTGATTTTGTGTGTAGTTGTGATCGAAAGAGAGTACTTCCCGAACATTGCGAACAGGTTTGTTTAGACAGAAATGTTGGCCTTCCGCCCTTAATCAAAGGCCAATTGTGATCAGCAGGTTCCGGCCGTGAAACAAACGGCAGGGAGTGAGGATATGAACCAGCTTCGAAAAGCCCTGGAGGGTCTGAAAGTGTCAAAGAGCAAAGCCCATGAACCTAGGGTGGAAGAAGATGGGAAGACTAAAACAATGGAGTGGATATCAGGTTGCTCGGAAGGAGAGGTGTGGAAGGAGAGTTCGATGAATTTCTTGAGCCAATGGAGGCGATCTATTGCTCAAGTTGTTTAAGCAATTGTTGGATTCTGGTGTCATTTCCGCCAAGGTCAATGTATTTCTGGTAGTAAATTCGTGCTTGAGGAAGATCCTTCTTGTGGAATTCGTAAAAGGCTCCAAGATTGAAATGACCTTCCAGGGAATCTGGTTGCAAAGCGATTCCTGCTTGATACGATTGTTCCGCCTCCACGAACTGATGGTTTCCTGCGAAGAGGACTCCAAGATTGAGAAAGGCCTCGGCATCCTGAGGCTTAAGTTCACTGACGCGTTGGAAATGCTCGATGGCTTTTGGTAGGTTCCCTTGTTGTTGGTAAAGAAATCCAAGATTGTAGTGGGCTTCCGAATGTTCCGCATTGGCCTGAATGACTTGTTGGTAAGCATGTAAGGCCTGTGAGGGTTGATTCTGCCGTTCCGCAATCCGGCCAAGCAACAACCATGCATCTGTCTGTTGAGGATGGTGTTCTGTCAATTGGGTAAGGAGGAGCTGTGCTTGGTCAAAATCTTGAGCTTGCATAAACCGGGTAGCCAGATGATAGAGCGCTTCTTCTTGGGAGGGTTGTTGAGTGAGAACTCCCTGGTATTCCTGAATAGCCTGATTCGTCATTTCCCGCTTATCCAATAGTTTAGCGAGTGTGAGCCGGGCCTCCCAGTAACGTGGATAGATAGCGAGCGCTTGTTGAACGGCTTTTTGAGCTTCTTCCATTTGATCTTGTTTGATAAAGAGTAATGCCAAATCATACTGCGCTTGAGCTAAATTCGGGTTGAGGCGGATGGCCTGTTGAAGGGCAGAAATCGCGCGTTCAGGTTGTTGGGTCAGTTGAAACTCTACCAGGCCATACAGGTGATGGGCTTCGGAAAACCCAGGAAATTCCTGGATGGCCTGTTCGAGTAGCGTTTGGGCCGTCTTGAAATCCTGCTTTTCAACGGCTGAAAGGGCATCACGATAAAGATTTCCGGCCTGGTGCCCGAAGGCTGGCAAGGGCCAGAGGAAGATAAGACATAGGAATATTCTCTGCCACTTATTGCCTTGCGAGGAAGTATGCGGTGGATTGTCGTGACTCGGATTGAGCATGAGGATTTTCTTTCAGTCGCAGTGTTGGTCTATCGGGCGGATTCAGAAAAGCAAAGATTGAAAATTGTATCGTATTGCCTCCTGATTTGCCAGAATTTGAATCAGGGAAATGGAAAAAATAAGGCTCGGAGCCAGGCGATATTATCCACCTGACAGATAGACCCGATCAGAGAATTCTTTTTTGATGAGCGCCAACATTCTGCCAGTCAGGCCGAAAAGCCCTGCCTTCATGATGAAAGGCAGGGCGCATGGGTTGAAAGATGAGAGATGAAACGTATGGTCTGAAGCCAGTGTATTCGTCACTTGTAAGAATACTCGACGTCCGGCTCGTCCGCCGGTTTCCCTTAGGCAAGGTTAAGAATAGCTGTCGCGGGGTACTTGCCATTCTTC
>JBDSHB010000052.1:0-3015 GCA_039918695.1 Nitrospirales bacterium
AGAAGAGATTGGACGACTCCTCAGTTTCAGGAACATGTGTCCGAATCTCTCCGCGAACATCAGACTCCACCCCTCCCACGATCCCGGGAAGGATTCCTTCAATCATTGAAATATGCACGTGTTAAAGATCTTTCTGATGCCCGGGAGATCGACTCGATTTTCCATGAACAAGCTGGAGCTACGCTTTTATACTTAGGGCTGCCTCCTCAGATGTTTCCATCGGTGTTGGAGGCGTTTGGACACGCCACCTTACCTCCGCAATCCCGTGTCATCATCGAAAAGCCGTTCGGGTTGAATTACGCCCAATCCAAGGAACTGAACAAGCTCTTGCATCAGACATTTCCTGAAGAGTCCGTATTTCGCATCGACCACTTTTTGGGGATGCCGATTGTGGGCAACATTCTTGGTCTCCGGTTTGCCAATCCTGTATTCACGCCTATCTGGAACCGTCATCACATCAAAAAAATCGAGGTGATCTGGGATGAGACTTTGGCGCTGGAGGGGCGTGCAGACTATTATGATGGCGCCGGAGCGCTGAAGGATATGATTCAAAATCACCTCCTTCAGTTGATGGCTGTTCTGGCTCTGGAACCATTGGAGTCCATTTGGTCTCCTGAATTCCGGGACAAAAGAGTGGAGTTATTCAAAGCTATTAGAAAACCGTCAAAGGCCGAGATTCGAGCCCAGACCGTACGAGCTCGTTACGGATCAGGGGAGATAGGTGGTGTGCGGGTCCCCGGTTATGTAAAAAACAAAGGAGTGGTTTCAGAGCGAAAGACGGAAACGTTTGCGCAAGTGACCTTATGGGTCGACAATGAGCGCTGGCAGGACGTGCCTTTTGTGTTACGGTCCGGAAAAGCTTTAGGACGCGATCGAAAGGAAATTCTAGTGCATTTTAAAGATGGGCAGAGAAATCCAGAATTCCATTTTACGGAAGGAGGCGGTAATGTCTTACGATTGGATCTCGTGAGTGAAGAAGTGAACCTAGGAATATTCACTATACAAGAAGCCGGAGGGATCACACCTGCACCGGTGAGGGTGGACGACCCCATTGGTCCTGAACATCTTTCCCCCTATGAACGCCTGTTTCTTGAAGCCATGTCCGGTCATTCACGACTTTTTGTGCGAAATGATGAGGTAGAAGAGATGTGGAATATCATTCAACCCGTTGCCGATGCCTGGGCGGAAAACGTTGTACCCTTGCAGATTTACCAGGCCGGGTCTACCGGTCCCCCTATTCAGGATAAGGTGGTAATGACGGAGCACGGGAACTCCCGAACGAGAGAGAAATCCACCCGGTAAAGGATTGTCTCTGTATGGGTGGTTGGATTGTTGGATGAGCCGGAACTTGAGGTTAATACGGACATTATTGTTCCAGCACTTCGACAGTGTTCTCAGGCCAAGCCCTTCGGCCAAGCTCAATACATCTCTAGAAGGCTCCGAGCCTGTCCTGGTCATCTTGGAAGTAACGAAGGATCTGAGTTTAATCCAACCAGGCCATGGCTCAGCCAGATGCTCCGCGCTGTTCAGCTTGACAACAACATGAATAGAATAGGCTGGGATGGGAGTCGCCCACTCCTTGCGTTCCGGTCATCCCCATCGGGTCATCCTGAGAGAAGCGAAGGATCTGTGCCCAGCTTACCGTGACCATGGGTGAGCCAGAAGCTTCGCTCGCTTGCCCTGAGTCCTTCGGCTTTTACTCAGGATAAACTCCGTCGAAGGGGCTCACCATGACAATTCTGTTGAAAGGTGTCTCCCACCTGGTCTTCTTTTCATCCTCAGACGCTCAATGGACCCCATTAGCATTCATCTGTTCAACATGATGAGTGCTGTCGGGCGTAGAACCCTATATTCTGTATGATCCGAACTTGTCCTCGATGCTCCTAGGATTCCGTTTTGGGATCGTTTGTTGATGAGGAGAAATCTACCTTCCTTTTTAATAACGGCATGAACCGAAAGGTTAAAAAGTTCAACGCGCTTAATACTAAGGCTATTTCGTAACGGTCCCATGCCACGGCCATGCCGATGGCTCCAGTATTCCAAATGCTCGCTGCGGTTGCCGTTCCGGCCACATTCCCCCTCTCTTTAAGAATGGCGCCCCCGCCAATAAAGCCTATTCCGGTTAAGATGCCGTAAATCACACGAGCTTCGGCATCGGTGGAATTCAGCACATTGATCCCCGTCAACATATACGCACAAGACCGGAGAGCAACCAGAGGGAAGGGGCGGAGCCCAGCCCCGTGCGATTCCTGTTCGCGATCCCACCCTAAGGGAACCGCCAAAAGAAAGGCGATCACCAGATGGTAGAAATGAGACCAGATCTGATGCCAATCCAATTCCAGGACAAAATCCATTATGCCTGATCTTCCTATATGATGGCCTCGACGGAACGTGCGGTTGAACGGCCCGCTCGGAATCGTGAGGGGTAAGGCTTGAGGCGGCAGGAGTAGAATAACGATAGGTAAGCTGTTCAGAGGGTCCTTCTGTCACCTCACCGCCTTTTTCACTTCTCCTCCGTCACTTTTTGCTCCTTACCCTTCACACATGACGTCGCACCCCCATCTTCCCGGTTTCGACCGATCAAGGTCTGCAACGGTTCTTTAAATGTTAATGTGCGGTAGGGGAATGGGATTTCAATTCCGGCGGAATCCAATGCCTGCTTAACCGCGGCCACAACCTTGTCCTTTGATTTTCTGATGTCCACTGGACGGGATCCCGTCCACCAGGTCACCTCAAAGTCAATGCTACTCGCCCCAAAGCCCTGGGCAAAGATTTGGATGTCTTTCTCCTGATTGACCGTGTCCAATCCTTCTAATGCGTGCCGGATCACGTCGCGTCCGGCATTGACATCCTCTCCGTAAGCGATTCCACACATGATAGTGACCCGGCGCAGGTCCCGATCGGTTCGCACTGTGACGGGATTTTTAAACAGCACGCTGTTCGGAATCACGACCCGTTGGCCGTCCGTTTGACGGATATGGGTATCTCGAATGGTGATCTCTTCCACAAACCCCT
>JBDSHB010000053.1:0-5199 GCA_039918695.1 Nitrospirales bacterium
TTTTTTCTCATTCCTAAGATTGTGCCGTTCAGATACACATTTTCTCTGCCAGTGAGCTCAGGATGGAAGCCGGTTCCCACTTCAAGAAGGCTTGAGATTCTTCCACGGATGGTGACAGACCCGCCCGTTGGGATCGTAATTTTCGAAAGGATTTTAAGAAGTGTCGATTTTCCTGCCCCGTTAATACCAATTATGCCTATCACTTCCCCTTTTTTAACCTCAAAGGAGACATCTTCCAATGCCCAGATCACATCAGCTCGATTCTCTCCTTGTTCTGGACGTAGATCATCAAATTGATAAAGAGATCGGTACTTACGATAATTTTGAAGGGGATTTTTTAAGAAATGAAGCAGAGATGCCCCGAGGCTATCATGCATGTTTTCCTTTAATCCGATACGATAACACTTGCTGATATTTTCTACTTTTATAGCTAAATCATTATTCATGGCGTGTTCCCTAAAATCATCTTTTTACTTAAATGACATCTACAATAATCCGTTCCATCCGTTTAAAATACACTGTTCCACTTATAACTAACAGGGCCGCAGTCACCATTCCAGGCCAGATGTGCAGCCAGGGGATTGGAAATCCAAGCAAGCAGGCTCTAAATCCCTCAATAACTCCTACAATGGGATTCAGCGAATAGAGGAAGCGATATTGTTCGGGTATGGATGAGGCCGAATAGACGATTGGGGCGCTGAACATGAGCATTTGAATAAAAAGCGGCATCGCCTGCCTTACATCCCGAAACCGAATAGCCAGAGTAGCCAACCATGTCCCTATACCCAAAGGGATGGATACCATCATAACCAAGAACAATGGGAAGAAGAGCAAGTTCGATGTGGGAGACACACGATAGTACAGCATGATGCACACGATAATGAACATGGAAATTCCGAAATCAACCAGCTTGGCCAGCACCGGAGTAATGGGGAATATTAATCGAGGAAAATAAATCTTCCCAAGCATACTCGACCCCTGAATCAGACTTTGACTAGACTGTACCGTCGCCAGGGAGATATAGGTCCACGGGATAAGCGCGACACTGGAAAAAAGAAGATAGGGAATACCATCTGTCGATACCTTGGCAACGTTTCCGAAAATAATCGTGAAAATAACGATCTGAACGAGGGGCTGGAGAATGGCCCACATAAATCCCAAAATCGTTTGGGCATATAACGTTTTAATATCACGCCACACCAGAAAATAAAACAGGTCTCGATAGTCTTTCAACTCTTGAAAACCTGTCATGGTCCAACCGGATTTTGGTGGAATGACGGTTAAAGAATTTTCGCTTAATGTCGTGCCAAACCTATTGTTCATAAATTGCCCTTTCTAACCTGTCACACCCGTTCCAAAAATTAAGTCGAAGTAATAAGCCGAAGGCATCGAATTCACGGATGGGAAGGCGATCGATTCTCGATCAAACACTACTGCGTCTATTCAGACAGCCACTCAATTTGAACTCACCTTCCCATTGACTCTAAGCAGGAACCCGTTCTACGACAGAGAGCAGGGTTGGATACTGAAACGCCATTCGTCAGAATGAGCCTTCACAAGCTTTCGTATGCCAGCAAATTTCCTACAAACCTACCTTCAAATCTCAAAGAAGCACAAACAGATTTCAATTCAAACGGGTTTCAAAAAACAACAGAAGCTGGAATTTCTCACATGATTTGAGAAGTGTCCCTGTCAAGCCACTTTAAGACTACATCACAAACCGCCTTATTCCCATAGGGCGTATGATGACCAAAGTCCTTATAGCCAAACCATAATTCATCCCTCTTTTCCGGAACATAAACCTGATCGAACGAATCAATAATTACGATATTATATTTCTCTCCATATTTTACAATAAGTTTTCTTTCCTCATTGATTCTTTCAAGATCCCTTTCCGAAAAAATCCACGGATCATACTGTAACAGGATACTTTTCTTTTTTGTCCCGTTTATACCCGCAAAGCTTTGCATGGAAAAATCAATGATATCCTCAATCTCTGCAGCACGCTCTCCTCGAACTTTATATCTTCCATCGTAAAAAAAATCTCCTTCCTTCTGGATTATTGGCAACAGATGCTCGTGCAGTATCACCGAATAACCAAGCAGCCACATGAAATCTGGGGAAGGATCAAAGTAGCCTGTCGGTACCATCATCGTTTCCCCTTCCACCGAGGCAATATGCGGTTTAGGAAAATTGGACCGAACACGCAATTGATCGCGCTTAAAATCCGAAGCAACCGTAATCGACCAAATAATGATGTCGAAAGGTCCATGGTTGGCAATTGTCTGTTCCGCTCTCAAGACGGCCTGAGCAGCTCCATAACCAAATACTCCTCCATTCCAAACATCAAGCCGTGTTTGTTGGGCAATACAAGCCGGCCAGGTATCAGAGTTCTTCACCTGGTCGCCAAAGGTGAAACTATCACCCACGGCTAACAACCTTTCCCCTGAATGTTCACTCACATGATTGTCATCGACATGACGACGAAATCCGTGTTGGTCAATGGAGACATACACCTGATCCCATCCTGGTGGATGATGAATAATCGCACTAAAACCCGGATTAGGCTTATACCCAAGAAGAGGATCCGTTGTAGAAAGACCAATCATCTTATTTTCATTAAAGAGATTAAACCTGGTGAATAAGAATTCGTCACATTCACCAGACAAACAAGTCTTGAGGGTAAAATATGCTCTTGCACCGACCTCCGCGATAACAAAAAATACCGCTACCACGGCAATGTTAATGAGCAGGATTTTCATCAGATTTTTCATAATATTTTACCTTCCGAATCCAACTCACATCGTGGGCGAGGGAAATAGCTGGTCAACCTAATTCAAGTGAAAGCAAAATTCATTCCCTTTACTGAAAAGACATTAGATATTTTTTAATTGATAGAAATTACGGGTATTCCTATTGAAGAATATGATTAAACGAATGCGGCAGATAACTTTCTTTAGCAGAATCGTACGGGGAAACCTTCGGTCAATGCCAGCCAAATCCTTCAATGAGGGAACCCTTTCCCAGATCATATGAGACATTTCAATCCGCCGTTGCCAGGCGTCCAAGGGGTGAGTCATATTAATTTCTTTTGGCCCTACAGATCCCAAAATTATGTTCTATAGGACATTTTCAGGCAAACCCTACATTTCATATCCTTCCATCGTGGAATTTCCATATATTTGAGAAGTTAGGAATGACTCACTCAGTGATCTAACCCTCGGGCTGAAATATAGTAGGGTTAGGAAATAATTCCTCCCAATTCTCTGCACCAGCACCGTGGGACTATCTTCTTTTATATATTGTCCCGAAATGCTCCGAGCCGGAAGCTTTTAAAATTTCCCCTTAAAATCTCTGGAACCGGTATGACTGCCGTTCCCTATAAATCTTCAGCCAAGAGAATTAGGCACGCTTCAATTCCAGCCATTTCAATCACAAACACTTTTGAATACCCTATCCATTATAGGGTCCGACAAAAGAGGGGCAGGTTGACAGGGCTCGTTCAACACACGATGAGCAATTGTCACTCATCACTGCGGTACTTGAATAATGGTTTGAGATAAAAGATTGAGGATGGTTTAGCCAAATTCCAAAACAATTGGGACGATTTATGTAAAATTTTCCGACGGGCTTCTACCGATAACAAAATCATTGAAGCAGCTTTTTTCTTGCTGAATATGTCTTACAAGGAATTGAACTAGTGGGTGAGCATCTTCCATCAACCGAAGCCATCCATTGCCCATTGATGAAATGGGGATCAACATGGTGCATGCCATACGCATTCCATCCTTCTCCTGACATCGTGACGACAGGTTTTTCTGAAACTATTTTTTCTCTATAGGCGGTTTTCGATAATTCTTCTATTTCAAAGGCGAACACCTGAATGCCATAACGTGGCTCAGTATCTTGGGTGAACCGGTAAATCCGCCCATTATGAACGAGAACCCTTCCGCCCGGCCTGGCGATATGCTTATTTAATTTCACGATCGGATTCATCGGATGAGGCCTCCAATCCCCCATTAACTCGTCGGCATAGTAGAGGTTTAAGGCGTCCATTTTGGGGTTTGTATAAAACAACCACCAGGTATCGTTATATCGAAAAATGGAGGGATCCACATAGTGTTCCCCATTGAAGATGCTTTTCACGAATTGCCATTCCGCAGGAAATGACTTGGCCCGGTACAGTCTGATCGAGAGGTCCTCATGGCTCTCCAGGATTAAGTAATCATTGCTTTCCCACTCAAATACGTAGGGATAGGATAAGTGGAACGGTTCATCAATAAGAATATTCTTGTATTCCCATTTTTTACCATCCTCGCTTTCGGCATATCCGATGTCTCCCTGATTATTGGCCCGATTCAACACTTCGAAAAACAGATAAAAACGACCATCTTTGATTGCCATAAAGGGATCGGCAACAAATTTGGCATCTATATCCTTGACATCCTTTGCTGTAAGAACGGGATTCGAGATGTCTTCCGGGTCGGTTAATTCAAATGGGGTGGATCCCGTATACACCCCAATTGACCAGGGCCCATAGCTCACGTCTACCTCCTCACGATTGAAATAATTATAGGCCATCTGGCTATACCGATAGGGAAACACCTGAAATTTATAAATTGATATCCCATATATGATGCCGATCACTAAGGTTGTTACCACTAAAATTAGAGATACAAGGTATCTTTTCATCACACTTTTTCCTTTAGGCCTAACCTGATCCCATATCGTGGAAAATTAATTGCCCCTGCTCCCTTCCAGCATTCACGAACGTCTGTTTGCGAAAGAAACCCTTATACACCCTGTTGAAGTTTTCAAAGAGTTGTGAATCTTACCTAGTCGAAGGGTGCCTGCTACTCATGCCCTTGTTATCCACAAATTCTCTTAAAAACCTGGGCTCGATGGTTAGAAATTTCAGAAACAGCATCGAACTCTTTAAATCACCCGTTAAACGAGATGGTAAAATGCTTCGCAAGATCACACCTACCATTCGCATAGTTATGGCAAAAGAGCCAGTAATTCATCTTGCAGTCGGCGGCGGAAACTCACCCCAGTGTTCCCCAGCCATTTCACCTAAGACCAGATCCACTTATTTACTTTTGAGAATCGGCCATGATTTTTACTACCATTTTCTTATACTGTTTTTCGAAATTCTCCATGGTATGGTTTGCTCTGGCAAACTCCCATGCTATTCGAGAC
>JBDSHB010000054.1:0-4689 GCA_039918695.1 Nitrospirales bacterium
TGGAAGCCATTTGGGAAGATCTGTCCAGCCAAGACCAATCGATTTAATCTCCTGCATGGCATGAATCCACATTAAGGGAAACAGAAGAGCGGACCCAATCAGGAATGGAGCAAAATCTTGACTGGAAGGAGTCTAAAAAAGAACTCCGGAAACGGTTTGAATGAAGATCAGAATATTGGCCTCTGCTCCGGAAGACCTTTATACATGGCGAGAATTCTATGATAAACAAATGGAAGGAATGGGGGAATATTTCTCCGATGCCTTATTTGTTGATAGAGTAATCCTAAAGCTCTCACCTAACGAATTCTAGAAAATGTAAATAGGAAGGGAGGAGAGAATTTATGCAACAACATTCCCAAGCCATACTGGAACAAGCACTCAAGTTAACCGTACAAGAACGGGCCGAGGTAGCCCAGCAATTGATCCAAAGCCTGGATCCCGTCCAGGAAGCCGAGGGGGAACAGGCATGGCAAGAAGAAATTCAACAACAAATATCAGACTTGGACAATGGCGTGGCCACTGCCATTCCCTGGGAAGAGGTTCAGCGTCGGATAACACATGGAAAATGATGGCGACATTATTTTCCATTCCGAAGCCTTCGCTGAACTTGAACAAGCTCACACGTGGTATGAAGAACAAGCACCAGGCATAGGAGGTTTATTTTTCCAAGAAGTACAATCCGCAGTCGCTCGAATATCCGAAACCCCTGAAGCATGGCCTGCCTATTCGCACGGAACAAGAAGATTCATTCTTCACCGGTTTCCTTATGCGGTGGTCTATAGAGCAAAATCAGCTAGGGTTCAAGTTTTTCCCGTCATGCATCTTAAACGAAAACCGGAGTATTGGACTCAACGCAAGTTGTAAAGTACTTCCCCTCTCCTTTGGTTCATTCCCCCATTTCAACCACCTCGACTCTATCAGCCCTCCCATCGGTTCCAACCATCCATCTCAATCGTCGCCCTCATTCCTGCACTTCTCCCTCTTTTATGGGATTCCCCAAAAATTACGTCTCCTATAATCCGACGCCTGCCGGCTGGCCCAAAGGAGGGACGCTCTTCGAATCTAGCGGACCTTGTCTGAGCCTTGCGAGTTGGTCCACTTTTTCAGAGTTGGCGTCCATCCGCTCCTAATGAGGCCAGACGGGGCATCACTGGTTTTGCCCACGTTTGCCGAAACAAAAGTGGCTCGGCGCCTGGACGAACCCCGGCATTACTCAATTCTTCACAGCACCTCCGACATATTTCAACGGACATCCATAGATCCGTTTTCATACTGAGGGGAACAAAAGGATTTGACCAAGGCAGACCATCGTCAATCTAAGGACCGATCCTTCGCCTCGGGCTCAGCCTACCCGCCTCATTGCAATCAATTCTCCTCATACATTCACTACCAAATTTTCTGTACTTTTACACAGAGGTTGGCTAGCATGATGGTTTCGTTTCTCTGTGTACTCAGCGAAAATGTCAAACGCACCAAAGAAAAAAATTGTCATCCTTGCCGGTCCTAATGGAGCTGGCAAAACAACGTTCGCGCGCGAGTTCCTTCCTAAAGAAGCTGCATGTCCACGCTTCATCAATGTGGATCTCATTGCGGAAGGACTCTCTCCATTCAAGCCCGAAATAGCGACATTCCAAGCGGGCCGTCTCATGGTTCAAGAAATTACCGCATGCGTCCGTCGTGGAGAAAGTTTTGCACTTGAAACCACATTGAGTGGACTGCGGTATGCCCGACTGATCCCTCAATGGAGGAAAAAAGGATATTTTGTCAAACTCATTTTCCTGAAACTTCCCAACCCCGAAATGGCCATAGCCCGCGTGGCGGCCCGGGTGGCTCAAGGCGGGCATGCGGTGGCGGAAACCATCGTTCGAAGAAGATTCCTGGCAGGTTGGCGAAATTTCCAACAGATATATCGACCACTTGTGAACACATGGATTCTCTACGATAATGCATTGGAAAGACCGGAATATATTGACTCGGAAGGAGGAAGCCATGGCCAATAAACAGGAAAAAATCAAAGACCCGGATCTGGCCAAGGTGGGAGTGGCATTAAAACGTGCGGCTGCAAATGCAAGACAATTGGGGTTTGACACCAACACTCCCGTGTATGTATTTCGAAATGGCAAAATTGTCGATATCGTTGCAGAACATCGAGCGACACGATTACCAAAAAAGACCACAGCAAACAGACCACAGAGAAAAACGACCGCACCTCACCAGAAAGCTCAACCAAAAAAGACCCGATAGCGCCACTGTCTAAATAATCCACTCATTCCCCACCTGCAGGTCCTCCAACCGTGCTGACGCACAAATCACCAGGCGACCCATTGACCCGACGCCTGCCGGCTGTCCCAACGGAGGGACGCTCTTATCAGCTTGCGGACCGTGTTTGAGCCTGGCGAGTTGGTCCGCTCTTCTCAGGCCTGGCGTCCCTCCCCTCCAATGAGGCCAGACGGGGAGTCACTGGTTTTGGCCACTTTTGCCGAACCAAAAGTGGCTCGGCCGCCGGGACGAACCCCCGGCATTTATCAAAAAGCCGTATCCCACCGAACCTTGTTGACCAGGCATCTGGCTTTCCGCAGTCCCCCATACCCAACATCCGCCATCAAGCATCCATCTCCGCATCCTCCCTATCACCTTCAGGTCGTCCAACCGGGCTGACGCACAAATCACCAGGCGGACCTTGTTTGAGCCTTGCGAGTTGGGCCGCCCTCCCTACGACCCCGTCAGCACGATTCTATGGGGCCGACCTGGGTGAAAATGGTTTTGGCCACTTTTGCCGAAACAAAAGTGGCTCGTCGTACGGGGACGAATCCCCGGCTCTACAAAATTCTGTACTTTAAGCAAGAGGTTGGGTACATTCCTCATAGAAGACATCCTTTGTAGCGTAAAAAGGAGCCATCCCTGTCAACGGCAGAACAAATCATGCGAGAAATTCAAAAACTTCCCGAACCGTTAGCGAAGGAAGTTCTGGATTTCATCGGGTACATTGAATTGAAACATGGATTAAAAGATCGACTAACTGAGGAACTCAAGCCCGCTCAGACTCCGGCCATGGAACATGTCTGGGACAATTCCGAAGACGAGGCGTGGAATGACCTGTAGCACCTATGACCTCGTTCTGATTCCCCTCCCCTATCCTGACTTCATTGAGTTCCACTCAAAAACCCCAGTCCTTCTCCACACGGCACCAAACCAGGAAGGAAGGACTAAATGGACATTAAGCAGGTTGGATCAAAGACCCGGATACAAATCTCGATTTTTCCAAGCCAATGCGTAGGAAAATCTTTCCGGCAATGAAATGACTAATTGGCTATCCCAGGTGGAATCTCCGCTGGGCATCACAATCCGATGTACACAAGAATATTGGACATTCATCGTTTCAGAGAAGCATCCTGTTTTGCATGGAAAGGAAGAAGAGATTCAGCACATATTAAGGGAACCCACCGAAATTCGTCGGAGTAAAAAAGACCCACACGTCATATTGTTCTATGGTGCATCTCAGACCCGGTGGCTTTGGGCGGTGGTCAGACAGGAAAATGGGACAGGATTCTTGATTACAGCCTATCCAACGGACATAATAAAGACAGGAGAGCCCATATGGACAAAATCAAAGTAATTCATGACACCGTTGGCCATACCTTAACGGTGTGGTTGGATGATCCTTCCCTCGAGTATGTCTGCGAAGAAACACATGAAGAAGTCATTCTCATGAAGGATAAAGACGGGCACGTGATCGGGTTTGAAAAACTGCATTACACACCGTCCAACCCCCAAAAAAGACTTGCCGTCGAAACCGTGGTTCAGACTGGGACTTAAGTCACTCCGAACGACCGAAGTCTCATGTCCAGGACACTCTTCGCCACCTCCTCTTCATGAACTGGGTTTTCCGGAATCCCGCTTTTCGCAGCGCATCAGTCTCTCCATCCATCTTCCCCACTCCGGCCTGGATCCGGTCCGCGTTCTTTCCGGAAGTCCCTAGGCGTTCCGTCTTCTATGGTCCGACGCCTGCCGGCTGGCCCAAAGGAGGGACGCTCTTCGCATCTAGCGGACCTTGTCTGAGCCTTGCGAGTTGGGCCGCCCTCTTCAGAGTTAGTGTCCCTCCTCTTCAATGAGGCCAGACGGGGCGTCAATGGTTTTGGCCACTTTTGCCAAAACAAAAGTGACTCGGCTGCCGGGACAAACCCCCGGCACCTATCATGCGTCAGCCAAGAAGGGATGAGGTCCTAATCACAAACATGCTATAAAGATATTTGGGACAAAGAAAAAGTTCCCTCCTCTATGAGAATGATGTGAGTATCCGTGAACAAAATGAACGAAAATTCCCAAATTGGGAAATTCTCGAAGCCGGAGGAAGAAAATATTGGCTTGACGTCCGGGGTCGCCTAGGCTGGAAAGCCCGCTATGTGAAGGAGGTTGACGTAGACGAGGTCACAATGCGATTTTATCAGGAAATATATAACGAACTGGAAAAACTCGTGGAAGTCCACCATAAATATACCATTGATCTGGGCCATCAAAAGGTTGAGAAATGATGGAAGTGATTACCCGCCAAATAGTCGTCGATCAGCTCGCAGCCTACTTACAACATGAGCTAGAACTTCCCAGTCTCGTCACGTGGGCAGAAACAGCACTCATGGAGGGCGAATTTGAACACCAACATTTCGGAGAAATTCGAGACGCCGTGGCAAG
>JBDSHB010000055.1:0-6901 GCA_039918695.1 Nitrospirales bacterium
AGGGCCACGATCCCCCCTACCGGCGTAAAATCGAACATTCCGAACGGCTCGCCCGCAACTTCTGCCCGGTAATGGGCCACGATGATATTGGGAGACCCTCCAATAAGCGTAACCATTCCACCCAAAATCGTTCCAAAAGCCAAGGGCATCAATACCACGGCCGGGGAACGCTTGGCCTCGACCGACGATTGAATAGCCACTGGCATTAGTAAGGCCAAGGCGCCTACATTATTCATGACGGTTGAAATCAATCCACCCAGAGAAGATAAAACGGCCACATGGATGGACGGGGAGGAAGACGTGGCAACCTTGACATAGCGCGTGAGAAATTCCACGGCCCCCGTGTTACTCAACCCACGACTGATAATCAACACCGCCGCCACGGTGACGACCGCAGGATGACCAAATCCTAAAAATGCCTCTTCGGAGGGAACGAATCCCAAAACTGTGCAGAGAAGTAAGCCACTGAGGGCGACCAAATCATAGCGCCATCGTTCCCAGATGAAGAACACTAACAGGATTCCCATTAGGCCCAGGAAAAAGAGGTGGTCACTGTTCACGAACGAGAAGAATCCTTTTATTCAGGGCATCGATGATGTGGTCGTGAACCGGAAGGAAATTGCCAAAACACTCCCAAGAGTCAGATCTTAAGAAAACTATACACCCATGCCTTGCCTGCTCAGATCATTCCGAGACTACTTGAACCCTATTAGTGTATCAAGGTTGGGAAAGAAATGTTCCACCATTCCGGTCCAGCAGGATCAGAATGGTATGTACGGACTGGGTTGGAATCCTCATGCAAGATACCGGGCATGCAGGGCTGAATGCCGTCGTGGAGATTTCTCACAATCCCCATGGGACATGTTCAGTCAATATTTCAAGTAAGAATTATCAGGCAAAATTAAGCAGTCACGCCAGAATAGTCGCAGATGAAAGTGTGGCAAAAGGTCGATGAAAGTACCATGCCAAAGCCGTGTGGCCAGGAAGATTTTATTCTAAAGGAACCCGCTTCAGAAACGTCAGGAGAACCAAGAAATTAATCTAGTAGTTGACAGGTCCTCGCCACAATACAGCATTCAAACCTCATCCTGAACCATGAGTCAATCGGTCCCTGGGAGCGTTGCCCTCCAAAAGCAGAACGGATCCTTCAAGGCTTTCAGGCCGTCAATCGAGCAACAGGAGTCCGTGGAGCTCTCCGCAGCCGCTTCCGAAATGGAATAACCTGGGCCTGAACTGGACCATCCGTGCGATGATGATTAATGACGGGGTCCATCAGGTTCCCGCACATAATACATCGATACGCTTTAATCCAAAGTTCTCCCATCGCTCCCTTAATGTCCAGACAATCATCAACCACCATAAGCCCATTACATCGTACACACGTCATAACTCTACCTCCTTTGAAAGCCTCCTGCTTCCCACTCTTCTCAACGGGTGAGTCAATGCATCACGCGTGCCACGCACCACGTGAGGTCTCGAAAAGCACCAACTAATTAGGTGTGTATGATTGCGGAAAATGAAAGGAGATCACTAGACAATCGAATGAATTTTTGGAGTCTACAATATTTTGTGATAAAAAAAAAGAGTAAACACACATTTTGTGGGTACTGGAAATATTGACTATAATTTAGGCACCTTGCTCTTTTTGGAAAATATTATTTTTTTGACTTTGCTCTCCACATATTTCCATTTCCATCGGCCTATGTCAGTTCAATTAAAAATATGGGGAGATTTGGCAGGCTAGTGGATATTTTGACAGGAGCACTCATGAAGCTGGTTGTAGACCTGGCCCATTAGAAAGACCTTTTGTTTTGAATATGAGAACGTCAAAGGTACTCCCCAAACGAGCAGGCCTAGTGAGCACCTCAATCTCTTCTTGATCAGATTCCCTATCACCTGTTGGCCCTTTATAATTCAGAATTCCAAGATTGCGCAGCCATATTCCTTGAGGGATAAACCCATCCACCTCAAAACCGATCTCTTCTGCAAGGAAGCAAGCAGCGGTATAATCCACATCAGCCGTCAAATCTTGTTGGCCCACGGCAAAAAACTGGTCATATATTTGTTGCTGGTGATAGTAAGAACGAAGAGTCCCGTTTCTATGCCGATGTGAATATAAATTTGACGCGCGATCGCCATAATCGACAAAAATCACATACCCTGGATCCACAACTCTCCATATGCTTTTGAAGAATGGTTTCAACTCCAAACAAATTTCTGCGACTTGCCCTCGCCCAAGCTGCACCCTATCGCCACTCAACCGCTCGGCTAAAGCCATAGTTGAAAGAGGTCTCGGTTGCTCACAAAACTCTCCATCCTCATCTAGATCCACATACAATTCCAAAACTTCCTCAGATCCCATACCCATCACTCGATGAACAGGCAACGCATCAAGTACTTCGTTTCCGAATACAAATGTCGGTTTTGGTGGTAAAGAGTCAATATTTTGAATTGCATGCAATCCTCTTTGCTGTTGATTGGCTCGCAACCCTTGGCTTGGCTCTAGTACTACGTATTCATGATCGTTTTCAAGACAAGAAATAATATTGTTCCCTAACTGACCTGTTCCTCCACCTATTTCCAAGACCCGTAGAGGAAAACCTATCGCCTTCTCTGCATAAGTGATGGCTTTGGCAATGGCATATCCAAAGGCCGGAAATCTTGCATTGGTGTCAAACGGCCCATCAGGACTCCCAATTTTTGGTGCCTTTGCATAAAACCCCATACTTTCATCATATAAGGCCGCAGCCATAAAGTCCCTGAAGGTCATTGGCCCTTGCGTTCGAATTTTGCCCTTCAAGGCGTTGCCAAGCTCCGTATCAATCCGGTTCAAGGCAAGTCCAGCCTAATTTGTTGATGGTCAGAATCAAAAGAATCATGGAATGAGGAGTGGACCTATCCTAAAAAATTATTCGGGAGGAAGTGCCCATACAAAAAAAGGGTGCCATTTCTGGCACCCTTCTCCTGAGTATTCAAACTGACAAAAAGTAAATTACTTAATAACAGTCGATTTGGCCCCGGCTGGATTCGGGTTGGTTTTGTTGAGCGGCCCTTCGACTTGCGGTAAACGGCCAGCACCAGCCGACTTTTGGATCCGCCCACGATTAGGATCACTGACATCATTCATGGCTGCTTTGCTGCCAAATGCCTGAGAAGACAACAGACTCGATTCTCCTCCTGCATTCGTTTGGCCAGGATCATTGGCGGTAGCTTGACCTGTCACTGGAGACTTCCCAGCAGCCGGATACCCCGGGTGAGCTGGTAACAACCCTGGATTGGCAAAGGCCATTGATAGGGCGAAGGTGCTAGCACCCACCGTTCCAAGAAAAATTCCAATCCCTTTCATAAGACCGCTCCTTTGTTGGTTATGACTGGTTAACAATAGAAAATGGTCTGGATATGTACATGTCCTAATTTATTCAGATAGAAAAGGCGATTTTATTCAGATTGGCCGATAGTGTCAAGTTTACACAACCAAAATGGCAAAAATTGCGAAATGTCTTCGCTTCAAGTCCTTGCCTTTTCAATCAAACCGGACGGCGAGGCCGATACGGAGTTCTTGGTCGTGGGGCTGGCATGAGAATGGTGACGGTCGTTCCCTTATCTGGCTCACTAGCGATACTAATCTGCCCCTGATGCTCTTCAACGACTTTTTTCACGGTCGCCAAACCCAACCCGGTCCCTGATCGCTTTGTGGTGAAATAGGGCTCAAACACCTTATCCACAAACTCGGCTGGAATGGGCACTCCATCATTGGCAATAATTATCTGTAGTTCAGGCTTTCGAGCTCTGGTGAGCATGACTTCTACCCGCAAATGACCTCCAGGAGACATGGCTTCAATGGCATTTTTGAAAATACACAGGAATACATATTGCATTTTCACTTCATCCCACCGGACTTGGGCCATCCGAGCCGGCACCTTTTTGATGACCTCAATGCGATTTACGCGAATGTCCGTCGACACCAATGAAAAAGCCTTATCCAATAGATCCTGAACCCGGCACATCTTTCGGTCAAGTTCCAACGGCTTGGCAAAATCTAGAATTTCATTCAATACTGTTTCAATACGAATCATATCCCGCATGGCATTTTCCACCCGGGTTTGCGAATCGAAATCTAGGTCGGCGTCGGTCGTAATTTCTTCCAGCTGAGCCCTGATAAACCCAATAGGTTCACGGATTTCTGTGGCCAGAAACGAGCTCACTTCATGCAGTGCGGCACGTCGCTCTTCCTTACGAACATCCCCTCCCTCCGGTGGAGTAACAATCACCTGCCCTTTGAGTGCAGATTGTACCGGTTGAATCGGGGCGACATCCATGACGGAAAGGTGACACGATGGGTCCTCAAACAATTCCACCAATTTGGTCGTCATGGTTTCGAGACTTTTGGAATCGCTCCCAGTTTGATCGAAATTATTAGGATTTTTTGACGCTAACGTGACCGTACCCGCCACTCGTCCCCTGACGTAAAAAGGAACGACAATTGTCGACGCGAAGCGATCACGATACAGCTGCTTATAGTCGTGAAACCGCCCTTGGGTCGAAGCCAAATTATTGTCACAGCGAGGCTTTCGATGACGAACGGACCACCCGGAAGCCGAATCATCTAAAGAGAGAAGCTGCCCCGGGGTCACATCCCGTTTCTGAGTTCCGAATACACCCAACACTTCAAGCGTCGCGGCAAGAGGGTCATAAATGCTGACCCAGCCACGATCAAAAGACAGGCCCCCCTCCACTTCTTCTGTTAAAATGCTCCCTATCCGCTCTTGGACCTCCGCAGTCGAATACGTTCGAGCCACCGGCGCATGGCCCTCTTCCACAGCCACAGCCAATGCCAATGCCACAGGTTCATTACCCACTAATGGCTTGCTCAAAATCAGTGAGGAACCAAACAGTCCCGCTTTCTTTAATTCTGTAGAAATATGCGCAACATTGGTTGAGAGAGTCGTTTTTTCTCTTTTAGTCAGCGGGGAATTTTCTCTCCTGGCCAGCACCAGCGTGCCATACACCCGGCCCCCAAAGTTTAACGGTAGGACTAACGCGACCTTGCTCCCAGGAGTGACCATGCGAATTCTGAGTACGCTCTCCAACTCCCCGCCAACCCCATTACGGACGGCGACACTTTTCAAATCTTCCATTGAAAGCGCCCTAAGAATCGCGCGGACTTCCCTTGGAGAAAACCCCCGGGAAACCTGCTCGACTAATGGTCCACCATCATGTGTCATAATCGCAACTAAGACCGCTTCCATCCCGACCTCATTGACCACAGAGGTCAGAATCTTTTGAAGGGTACTTTGTTGCTTGGCGGCTGGTGTGGATTCAAGGCGATTGGACATGCATGCGTTTCCTCTCAGAATATTTGCGCACAATAACAGTGTGGGATATGCCGATGGTTAAGGGGGAAGGGTTCTTTCCCAAACCCTCTATATATTCTTAAATCTCTCATCAACGCCAGGATGGAACTTCCAAGGGGTTGTCCCGTTAATTAATATGGCGAATTTTTCGACCGGATGAAGGATGAGTGACAATTTCTATTCGGCCTTGCTCTGAAATCCAGAGATTTAATACTCCACTGACCAGACTAATAATGAGCGCGCCACCCACCGCTGGCCAAAACCCTGAGACAATAAATCCTTTGACCAGGATTGATACCAGATAGAGGAGGAATCCATTAATGAGAACCATGAATAACCCTAACGTGACGAAAATAAATGGAGCTGAAAGCAGATAAAGCACGGGGCGGATGATGGCATTAAGAAATGCAAGAATAATTACTGCCGCAAACCCCGACGCAACCCCTCTGATTTCAATGCCTGGGATAATCTGGCTTGCCAACAAAACTGCAAACCCCGTGATCCCGCATCGAATAAAAAAACCCTTCATGGTTGCATCATACCGGCCCTGCGGTCGTGGCCTCAAGCCATGGACACCAATGGTGGGGTATACCTCCTTGGGACACGGTGGTTCATTATGAAGATTCGTCGACTCTGAAAACGAATAATCCTCGCCACAAAGTACTAAAAAGAACCGCAGTCATGGGTACAAAAATAAAGCTTCCCACAATACCCATCAGCATTTCACCAATCCAGAAAGTCACCCCCAAGTTAAAGGCCAGAACGCCGTAATAAAGGCCAATTCCTAGAATCAATTCCCATTTCACCACCTCAAAAGGAATGGGGTCTAACGCCCATGGGCCTCGTTCCAACCAACGGTAGGCCAGAAGTGAGAAAAATCCGACCACGGCCCATCCTGCAAAATTCGCGAGGGGAACACCAAAATACACCCCCTCTTGTGGATAGCCATAAATTTTCCCCAAAAACCATCGATCCCCCTGAAGAGCCACTGGATCGATTATCACATCAGAAAAGGTACAAAACACGACGGTTAAGCCCATAACAGGCCACGAAGTTCGTAGCGTCTAATCGAAACGCCATCCCTGTTGCCCGGCCTGCTTCGCAGACGGCAGAACGAACACAAGAGCCAGACAATAGCTGGCAAACAATAAAAATGAGAAGGAGAGAGAATCCATGAAGGGGATATTCGAAAGATACAATTCATGACCTTGGGTTGACCCGGTATAAAAATACTCGCCAAAGGGGATCCCAATCCGTGTTGAAGCATATTCACAAATAAAAGCAATTGCCCACGTGAGGCCGAAAAATCTGCCGGTTCGCCCCCATCCTAAGAGTTTTTGCCCCGCATAGAGGGAGAACGCTAAAAAGACAAAAACATAGGACCTGAGAATGAAAGTGTTGGCGAGTAAGAAAAAGAATTCCAAAACTATTCTTTGTCGATGGAAATGACTAAGACGGGAGAAGGAGTGTCAGGCATATCCATGTTGGCGAAACCATTCTACTGACTTTTTTAAGGCCGTTTCGACCGGCGTTTGTGGTAGCTCCAG
>JBDSHB010000056.1:0-2625 GCA_039918695.1 Nitrospirales bacterium
GACTTGGACTACCCGGAGCAACGACTTCGAGCGCTTGGCGAAATTGAAGGCTTTCCTGTGCTCAATCTGCTGTATGATTTTCAGCAGTATGCGGAGCAACATCACGCACATCTCCATGGATTCTCCAATACGAAACTTGGGGCAGGGCATTGGAATGAACAAGGTCACGAGTTAGCCGCACAATTGATATCAAAACGGATATGCCAGGATCCTTCTATTCTATAAGGACATCCTCAACCTCTCACACTGTCCTGGTTAGTTGAAATCCAGTGGATAAGGTATTACCTCCCTCCCTCCTACACCCATCAGAGATATCCTGCTCGCCGTCCCGTACCTGCGCGTCGGTTGCGCCTGTTCATCTGACGGGTGAGTTCTCGACGTTCTAATGATTCTGAATTGAACCATAATAAGATAATTATCCATGACCTCATGACCTTCATCATTTTTTCGCCGTGATAGAGGAACATGAATCTCTCTTGACACTTTTTTTACAATCACCTATGGTTGCACCTCAACGCTGGCATCTTCCGATACACGATGGAGCTTCTTCTCCAAATCAATCCACTATAGGCAGGATGATGACAGGCTACACTTCTCTCTCCCTCTGGCGCTCCTTCACAACTATCCTCAGTGCGGTGGTCCTGCTCGCCTTCACGCAAGGTTGTACGACGAACCTCAAAGCTATTCAAGATTTCGGCAATCTGTCCGCAGAATCCGCTCGGTACACAACCCTGGTTGATGAATACCTGGAATTTCCCAATCGCCAAAAACGCTATCAACCCCAAAGTCGTCATGCCAATCTGGATGTCATGGCGCAGGACCGTGCCACACAACAAACAGCTTTACTCCTCCGCCAATCTATTATTGAGACATACATGAAATCCCTCGGACGTCTGGCGGCTGATGAGGTTGTCGATAATACCGAAGAACTAGCCCAACTCTCCGCAGCCTTAAAATCGCAGGCCGCCACGAATCCACAAGAGGCAGAAGCCTATAAAAAAATTGCAGGCATAGTGACCACCGTGGCAGTGAAACGATGGCGACAAGATCAACTGCAGAATCTCATCGAACAAGCCAATCCGCCGATTCAACAAATTCTCGAATCCTTACGCCACATCGTGTCAGACGGATTTGGGGGAGATCAGCAAACTGAAGAAGCCGCCATCCAAAATTATTACATGACCCTGACCATGGAATCCCAAGATCCCGCAGGCAAAGCCGCATTAGCTGAATGGAAAGAATTCAGGATGTCCCAGGTAGATGAGCGGTCTGAAGCTGTCAAAATTTACGGGAAGGTCCTGGACAATATTTCTGACGGACACCAACGGCTTTTCGATCAACGTCAGAATTTGACCAACAAAGAGGTGTTACAACAGGTCGGGAACTCGGTTAAGGACCTTCGAACATTGCTGGAAACCATAAAAAATTTGTGAGTGAGGACCCTAATGCCCCTGAGTGCTGAAGACGCCTTTGAGTTATCCAAACAATTCCGTGATCTCGGGATCAACCTAGGAAATTACCGGTTTGCGAATTGGAATAATCTGACACCGACTCAACGGCGTGATTTAGAAGACGAGGAATGGTCGCTTTTGAACTCCTCTTCGGACATGACCACGAAAGCCGTGGGGTTGGCTTTGGAAGAATCAGAGATCAATGTCCAAAGCATCAAAACTTCGGTCGGCAAAGCCAAACGGGCAATCAAAAAGCTGGAAAAGGTCGGTGAAGTGATCAAAGTCGCCACAGCCACGGTTGGGCTTGCTGCAGCGATCGTGGCCAAAGATCCAGGCGCCATAGCCAAAAACGCGAAACTTGTTCTCAAAGCGGCTGACGTCTAGCCCGCCCGATCATTCCGATTTTCTTCAATATTATTTACCGGCTCACCGTCGATTGCATCAGACTATTGGCGTGTGGCGGGGAAAAGCCCTGGAAACCCCGATGTCGCTCGGCAAGTTCTAAAACCGAAAACCCCTGCCCATTTACCTGCTCGGGAACCGTAAAAATTTGCCGTAAATCTCCTCCCCGTTCGCCCACAATCTGTCCCGCAAACATAACTCCTTTGGCAGTCAGCCGTTGAATGCTGGCTTCAATATCCACCACACGTATCGCAAGATGGTGTAAGGTTCGATCTCCAAATTGCTTCACCCATTCAGGAATAATACTTTTTCCCCCCCGTTCACCATCATACGCCTGATCCACAAATAACGCGGGACACCCAGGCGCCCGATAGACCTTGGCCCACCAATCGTCATACTCCAGCGTTTCAGCATAGGCATAGCCCAACAACAGAAATTCCTCAGCGCGTGGATCGATTGAACCAGTACGTATCGTGATATGATCAACCACTGGAAACAACCCGATGCCAATCTCATCCAAAGCCTGACTCACCATGTTGGCCACATGATTTCTGGCGACATAGTCGGCCATATAGCGAGTGATGACCTGTTCGAGTTCGACCCCCTGCTTCATAACCTTTCCTCCCGGTTAGTCTCTGGAAAATACGATGCCTTGCGCCAGCGGCAATTCAGTCCCCCAATTAATTGTATTGGTTTGCCGACGCATATACGCCTTCCACGCATCGGAACCGGCCTCGCGCCCCCCGCCCGTGTCCTTCTCCCCGCCAAACGC
>JBDSHB010000057.1:0-2960 GCA_039918695.1 Nitrospirales bacterium
TGGTATCTCATTCATAGTAAAGCCCGTCAGGAATACGTGGCGGAGTTGAACCTACGATTGTTGGGTGTTGAAATTTTCTGCCCACGTGTAAGGAAATTGAAATCAACTCGAAGTAAAGCTCAATGTGAGGGGGAGGTATTATTCCCTGGGTATTTTTTTATAAAAGTTGACATGAAGACCGGCTACCGGAAAGTGACTTATGCTCATGGGGTTCTGAGGGTAGTCAAGTTTGGAGCGGAACCAGCAGTCGTGGAAGAAGCAATAATTGACTCAATTAGGGAAAGAGTTCACAATGGATTTGTTCTCCCACCCCCTTCGACTTCCTTTGAATCTGGGCAAATAGTTCGTATTCATAAAGGGCCTTTTCATGGCTTTGAGGCAATTTTTGAGCAAAAACTTAATGGGACGCAACGAGTCGCACTTCTTATGAAAACCGTGTCATTTCAAGGTCGTATGGTCCTTGATCGCGATTGTGTGGTGTTGTAATGGAAATTTCATTGACCCGTTTGACCGTAGCGTGGATAAATGCGTCGAAATAAGACCTATTTAGCAAATCTAACCAATAAGATTCAATTTATACGTAATTGTACTCATATGGTTTGCATTATTTTCACTTCATGCTTGAAGAAGTATACAAGTATTAAAGCCTAATTTATCATAATGAAAATTTAATAATATTAGAAAACAATCGGCCATTTCAGGACAGTTTATTGGTCATTTTCAGAAATGGAATAAGGGATGGTTGTGTCGGATTTTCTATTGAATTCACGGTTGTCTTCTTTTTTTGCGGTCTGAGTAATTTCGGTATTTGTTGGAGCGGGAATACTTGGTGCCAAGGTGATTAACTCAGTTAGCTGGGTATGGCGGCAGCTTGTGTATTTTGGCACAAGCGTTGGGTTGCCATACCCAAGTCAAACAGTGAAGTCGTTGTTTCCTTCTAATAAATTTGATGAATATGGCCATAATTACGCAATTAAATTCTGACCTATTTACCTTAGGGAAAACTGGCCAAGCCAAGCAGAATTTAGAATGACTTAAATTGGCGGTCAGATGAAAAACAGACTGACCTTTTCTTGGTTTTCCCATGCGTAGGAATGAAATGTTTCCTACTATTCTGTCCATGTAGTGGCCAGTACCAATATGTACGGATTTTATTCTCCCTGATTGATAGATAGATATACCCAATAATTGTGAGGACGTCTTTGACAAACTTCTCAAGGTTGATTCTGTCAGGGTTTTAGGGCTCAACAATTCTCCTCGAGTTTGTTGTAGGGAAATAGATGGTAACCTCAGACTTTCTGGTCATTGGTGGTGGAATCATTGGCATTAATGTCGCCCGACAACTGAAACGGCAGTTTTCCGATGCGACGGTGACTGTTATTGAAAAAGAAAATCACTGCGGCGCTCACGCCAGTGGTCGGAATAGCGGGGTGTTGCACGCTGGTTTTTATTATTCACCGGAAAGTCTGAAGGCCAAATTTACACGCCTTGGGAACAAACGGCTAACGGAATACTGTGAATCTAAGCAGATTCCAATGAATAGGTGTGGAAAGCTCGTTGTTGCCAAAGATTGTAGCGAACACCCAGCTCTTGATGAACTTCTCAGGCGAGGAAAAGTAAACGGCATTGATTTACAAGCTATTACCGAGGAGGAAGCCAAATCGATTGAGCCCCGTGTGAAAACTTGCCAGCGAGCTCTGTTTTCTCCAACAACATCAACGGTTGATCCAACTCAAGTTTTGCAATCAATGACCAGCGATGCCATTGATGAAGGGGTACAAGTTCGTTGCGGGGTTCAGTATCTCAAGAAAACGCAGGAGGGCATTTTTACGTCAGGCGGTGCCTTTAATGTGGGGTATCTCATTAATGCGGCCGGTCTTTATGCAGACAAAATTGCAAAGGATTTCGGTTTTTCGGAGAATTATAAAATTCTGCCCTTTAAAGGACTCTACCTCTACTCGGATGAGCCAAAGGGAGCCATCCGAACAAATATTTATCCAGTCCCAGATTTGCGGAATCCGTTTCTCGGAGTTCACGTCACAGTCACCTCGGAGGGAAAAGCGAAGATTGGACCAACGGCGATTCCCGCCTTTTGGCGGGAGCAATATTCCGGACTTGAGAACTTTAGCCTTCAAGAGTTTATGGACCTCACCTTAAGGCAAATGCATCTTATTGGGTTTTCTAATTTTGATTTTAAGAAATTGGCTTTTCAAGAGTTGAGGAAATATTCTCGCAGTCATCTCGTCACTTTGGCTTCGGCCTTACTAGATGGGGTGCAGCCAGGGCACTATACGTCCTGGGGGAGACCAGGGATAAGAGCGCAACTGGTCAATATGAAGGAGAAGAGCCTCCAAATGGATTTTGTCCTTGAAGGAGATGACAAATCCATGCATATTTTAAATGCGGTCTCCCCTGGATTTACATGCTCTATCCCTTTTTCAGAATATGTCTGTGAGAGGATTCAGCCGAAATGAAAAATTGATGCAGCTTAGTTGGTTCGATTGTGCCATCAAGGGCCATCAATGTGCGTGGGGAGAACACTGAGTCCGAATGCGAGTTTGTAGATGAGAACACCTGCTTAAAGCCATGGCTTAATGGCCTGCTGCTAAAAACCCAAGCCGAAGGGCTGGCGGATATAGTGGAACATTTTCTGATCGCGTCAGATCCATGGCCATCAAAGAATTGGATTGTCACATACGGAATGGGAGGCCTTCGGAGTTGGGCTGTTGGCGGTTTTCCTTTTGGCATCTGGGTGCATTCTTGGCCGGGTATTATAATTGACGAGCAAATCAGAAAAGGGAAAAATTATGAAAGCCGTTATTCTAGCTGGTGGATTGGGAACTCGATTTTCGGAGGAAACGGCCTTAAGACCAAAGCCAATGATAGAGATCGGAGGAAAACCAATCCTTTGGCATATCATGAAAGTGTATGCGGCTTATAATGTCACCGAGTTCATCGTG
>JBDSHB010000058.1:0-9154 GCA_039918695.1 Nitrospirales bacterium
GCCCAGGCGCTCTTTGAGGATGAGGGCACCTAGCGCGAGGCGTGAGGACTTTGCGGGCGAGCCCAGGTCCTCTTGGGAAAACGGTTGAGCATACGCCGTGTCGACGACGGCCCACGGGATCTGCTTCGCCAACATGCCCCAACGATTATCACGGCGGAGTTTTCCGCCAAAGGGCAGGACAAAATCTTCAAAGGCCAACTGATTCACCTGGGGTTTCCGCTACATGAGGTCTCCTGGTTCAAGCTTTTTGGGGAAGGAACGGCCATACCTGTGCACGTCGCCCCTGGTTGTACAAGCAGAAGCCCGCTCGAATCAACTCGTTATGCCTTTTTCAGCAAGCCCTACTTAGGCAAATAGCCGGTGCTGCTCGGCTGTTTGCAAATCCTCCGTCGAGATGTCTTTCAAATATACCCACGGGATGGTGGTTTCCGGACTGGTGATCGTGGGCACATACGGCCGAACGGGGCTAAGGGAATGGGGACTCGCTCGTTCCGACGACTGCGCACCTTCGAAAATCACTCCTGATTCTATATGCGGTGCCACTTTTCTTTTGATTACGTTATCGAAATTCTATAATGTCCAATGACTGAATTTATTTTTTTGTATTGACCAAAAACCAAGAAAAGATTCGACAATGACTTCTCGTCTGACTCATCGTGCCTTCCTATGGTCTTCTTTGATCGTGTTAACTTTTTTTTTCTTTTTCCTTATCGACGTAGGATTGTATTTTTTGATACCTCCGAAATGGGTACAGTTTGCTCCAGATTATCGATTGCACCCCAAAAAAGCGACTTTGGGAGGACTGGGCAGGGGGGTCTCACGTTATTATTATCAGGCCGACCCTCTTCTTGGTTTTGATATTGCCCCTCTTGCTAAGGGGACCCATTTTATACTGGACGGGGCGGAAAATGAAATATTCGCCAACGAACTGGGGTGTTTTGATAGAAACAGTCTGGAGGATTTCTCTGCTAGCAAAAAAGACTATGTGTATTTCGCTGGGGACTCTTTTACTTGGGGTTTTGCCCGATATGAAGACAAATTTGCCACAGTCTGGGAAAACAACACTGGAATATTAGCAGCCAAATGTGGAGTGGGCCATACAGGGACGATACACCAATTTGGTAAATTTAAGAAGGTGATAAAAACAATTGGTCGTCTGCCGACAGTCGTGTTTGTTGGTTTTTTTCCTAATGATCTTATCAATGATTTTACCTTTCCACATTCAATGGTCACTGATGGCTTTTTGGTGGATACGGTTTTTAAAACAGGAAAGGAGCAGGTTATACGTATACCCGATGAGGAGAGGATTCGTGAGGTTTCCCGGCAAATTAAGGCATTAGACGAACCTAAAACTGAAGACTCTCAAGCAGTAACATCCTTCTGGATGCACACGAAGATTTTTTTGTTACGGCATTCTTTGTTGACGAATATTTCGAATGCCCTTTTCAAGAAAGTGCTTCCTGAAAAACACAGTCCCTCCACCGAAAACTTAAGAACAAGTATTTATAGGTTGTTTGATGACTCAGAGGTTTTGAACGAATTTTCCCTGTCCCCTTTTGCGGAGGCAACCAAAAAAGCGATTAAAGCTTGGGGCGAAGATGCGAAATCTCAAGAATATCATTTGGTTTTTTTATTAATTCCCCCAAGGAGTGATTTCAATAATGCCGATTTCTTTAAGCAGGTCAAAGAATTTCTTCGTGACCAAAAGATTGACTTCATTGACTTCGCTCCCATTTTCAAAGAAAGGGGTTGGAGTCGAGAAGACCTCTACGGGAAAATTGATCAACATTTGAACGATGAGGGTAATCGTCGAATGGGACTTGAACTCTCACGTCTGAATAATTGAAAGATCTGGTTGTTTCTCGGGAACACCGTCCTGGTTACTTCTTTGGAGAATTTTTGGGCATCTGGATGAGCAAGTATGATCCTGCCCCGAAGTAGAGGCTGAATGTTTTCCCTTCGTTGTGAGCCACTTATCTTTGCCGGGAACGATTTATTGATGCTTTTGCCAAAATTCGAAAGACATGATTTGGTCGGTTTGGCTGAGTCAGGGCCCACATTATATGTTGACTTCGTTGCCGGTCCATACTCCTTGAGTCACCGGGCACTTTGAGTTATCGCTTCTTGATGCCGCGAGTGGGCGGAGCTTTGAGGGGATCGTCGGGCCAGAAGTGTCTGGGATAGCGTCCCTTCAATTCCTTTTTAACCGCTTGATAACCGGTGGCCCAAAAACTTGTGAGGTCCTGGGTGACCTGAACGGGGCGTCTGGCCGGAGAGAGCAGATGAATGAGAACGGGTATTTTGCCGCTGACCAGGCGGGGCGTATCGCATTGTCCGAATATTTCCTGGAGACGGACAGCCAGGACGGGAATCTCACCTGAAAGATAATCCAAGGGAATGTGCGATCCTGTCGGCACGGTGAGATGGGTGGGCGCCAGGGTGTCGAGCGTTCGCCGTTGTTCCGGAGAGAGGAGTGTTTGAAGCGGCCAGGCCAGATCGATCCGTTTCAGCTGATTGAGACTTGAGATATTGGTGAGATAGGGGCCAATCCACTGGTCCAATGTGTGAAGAAGTGTGTCATCCGAGACATCCGGCCAGGGAGATCCCGGTTCCGTGACGCGTCGCAGGAATTGGACGCGCGCCTGCCAGTTTCTGAGAGTGGGGGTCAAGGGCAAACAGGAGAGGCCCGTGTTTCGAAGGCCTTCGAGCAGGACGGTCAACACCAAATCAGGATCGGGATCGGGAAGGCGGCTTTCCTCCAGAATGAGTTCTCCCAACCGTCGTTGCCTGATGGACCTGACCGCTTGCGTCGCTCCATCCCACATCACAGAATCCGTTGACTGGATGAGATTCCCGCAATGGGTCATCAGATCTTCCAGTGAAATCGGGACAGCCATATGGATGAGTGCCGTCGCTGGCGGGCCGTTAAGGTCTGCGATGACGAGCCATTCTTCATGCTCCAAGGGATCCGGGTAATGGAATCTTGCGCTTCGCCCATTGGCCAGCCGGTATCGTCTGGCCCCTTCGGATTGTCGTTGAGCAATCCGGTCAGGGTAGGCCAGCGCCAGGAGCACACCCATTTGATCAATCTGCTGTTTGGGGACATGTCGAGGAGTCGTGATATGAAGTGTCTGTTGCCATGTCTGAGAGACTTGGCGAATACGTTGGATGGTTCCCCTATCCAAGGACTCGGCATCCCTCTGGGCCTGGGCGCCACCATAGAGCACATCAAACCTGGTGCGGAGATCGGCATGCTCTCGTGCGTTGGATCCCTTGAACAGGTCTCGTTCGCCTAGGGATGCGGCGAGATCACAGGCCAAGGCTCCCGCTCCCAGCCCCTTTCCCTTCAGAACCATATGTGCAAGCCGCGGGTGCATGGGGAGTTCGGCCATAGACCGGCCATGATCGGTGATGTGGCCTTGGGCATCGAATGCGCCAAGGGAGTGAAGGAGCTGTCGTGCCTGAGCCATGGCCCCGGAAGGAGGAGGATCCAGCCAGAGCAATTCCTGTGGATCGTGAATCCCCCATTGCGCCAGTTCCAACGCAAGAGAGGTCAGGTCGGCATCCAGAATTTCCGGTGCTGTGCGCGGTGTGAAGGTACGCTGCTCGGCTTCAGACCAGAAACGCACACACAGGCCCGGTTCCAGGCGACCCGCCCGGCCGCGACGTTGTTCGGCCGATTGTTGTGAGACCGTCAGGGTGGTGAGTCGGCTCATCCCGCTGCGTGAATCAAAACGTGGCACGCGCATGAGACCGGTATCCACGACGAGACGAATGCCTTCGATGGTCAGACTGGATTCGGCAATGTTGGTGGATAAGACCACTTTGCGCCATCCGGCAGGGGGAGGCAGAATGGCCTGGTCCTGGGCCTGGGCGGACAAATCACCATACAGTGGAGCGATAAGGATTTGTGAGCCAAGCGGAAGGTTCGCCAGGGACCGCTCTACTCGTCGGATTTCTCCGGCACCCGGAAGAAAGACCAGGAGGTTGCCCGGTTCGGTCATCAGCAGGCGATGAATGGTTTGTGCCACCTGCATGGCAAAATTTTTGTCCTCTGGTTTCCCGACGTAGCGGGTTTCGACGGGAAACATATTTCCCTCGCAGGTAATCACTGGAGCCTGTTTCAATTGTTGGGAAATGGCTGCAATGTCCAATGTGGCCGACATGATTAAGAGGCGAAGGTCTTCTCGAAAAACCTTCTGGGATTCCAGACATAAGGCCAGGCCCAGATCGGCTTGCAGGCTGCGTTCATGGAATTCATCAAAGATGACCAGGCCATAGTTCTGTAATGACGGATCGTGTTGAAGTATTCTCGTGAGAATGCCTTCGGTTACCACTTCCAGTTTTGTGTTCGGACCGATTTTGGTATCCAACCGCGTTCGATATCCAACGGTGGTGCCAACGGGTTCACCCAGGAGATCGGACATGCGGCGTGCGGCTGCACGCGCCGCCAGCCGGCGAGGCTCCAGCATGATGATGGTTTGTGGAATCAACCACGGTTCCTGGAGAAGGGCCAGCGGGATCTGTGTCGTTTTGCCGGCGCCTGGCTGTGCGGTGAGGAGGACAATACGCTGTTGCCTCAACGTCTGTTGTAATTGCGGGACGACGGCATCAATAGGATAGGATTGGCGTTTCATGTGGAATTAAGCGAAGGTAGGAATGTGGATCACCGTTTCTGATCAAGCAGCAAAGCTCTCCTGTTGCAATAGGGAACTTACCTGAAAAGACCAAGTCGGAGCATCTCTTTCACATTTGGGTGAATAGTCTTACCATTGTACGGACAATCGGGGTACACTGAATTATTCAAATAGGTTGCTCTCATTTGTCAGATATCGAGGATGCTATTGAGCGAAAATAATAGTGTGAATGTGACTAATTCAATCGGGAGGAAATGAAGCAATGAGGACAGGCACGAAGCGGAAAATTGGCGCATGTGTTTGCGGGATGATGGGACTGTTCATGATCGCTTCAACCGGGATGGGGAGTGAATCTGGATTAGATTCCCTAATAGGAATGATCACGGTCGATGATCATATGGTTCCGGATATTGGCCCGCTTCCGACGGCGGTCCCGACACCACCGACAAATCTGAATTATGCTGCAAAAATCTCGTTGGGCAAGCAGCTCTATTTTGATGGACGGTTATCCAAAAACAATGCGATCTCCTGTGCTTTCTGTCATAACCCAGTCACGGGATTTGCCGATCCCAACCAAACCTCGACAGGAGTTGGAGGACTGCGGGGAGGCCGGCAATCGCCAACTGTCTACAACACGGCATTTAATCCTTTCCAATTTTGGGACGGTCGAGCCGGCTCTCTGGAAGAACAGGCCATTGGTCCTATTCATAATCCCGTTGAGATGGCCGAGACCCATGAAAGTGTCGTTCCTAAAATTGCTAAAATAAAAGGCTATAAGGAAGAGTTCCAGAAAGTATTTGGAACGGGTGTCAGTTTACAGGGAATCGCGGAAGCGATAGCCGCCTATGAACGGACGATTATTTCCACCAATTCGGCTTTTGACAAATTTGTAGTAGGTGATCCCAAAGCGATGGGCGAAGACGCGCAACGTGGGATGGACGTGTTTAAAGGAAAAGGCCGGTGCATCCTGTGTCACAACGATTCTAATTTTACGGATAATCAGTTCCACAACCTCGGCGTGCCGCAAGTAGGACCGATGAAAGAAGATCTGGGCCGGTATTATGTGACTCTTCGAGAACGCGATATAGGAGCATTTAAAACTCCAACGCTTCGAAGCATTACTGAATCCGCCCCGTATATGCATGACGGCGCTTTTAAAACATTAGAGGAAGTGGTCGACTTTTTCGATCAAGGCGGGAAGGCGAATCCCCAGTTGAGTCCTTTGATGAAACCCCTCGGATTGACGCCGCAAGAGAAAACCGACCTTATTGCCTTCATGAAAGCATTGACCGGCGAACCGATTCCGTTTGAGTTTCCAAAGTTACCAGAATAAATCAGACCGAAAGGAAAATCGGTGGATACTCGTTTCTAAGTTGGTATCGCGATGGTCTGTCTCATGCTGTCGGATGAAATGGGGTTGACGGATGATCCCACAGATAATGCGGCGCATGGGAAGTGTGTATCGGATCTATTGCCTGAATTGTCACGGGGCGAAAGGTCCGGGTAATGGTCCAGTGGGGGATAGTCTGACGTCAAGGCCCGCAGATTTCACCTCGGAGAACGTGCAGCAAAAACCGGAGAACGAATTGTTAACGATTATTCGAAATGGAAAATCAAGGATTTCCATGCCATCCTGGAAGAGAGAGTTATCCGAGCAGGAGATACGGAATGTCCTGGCCTATCTAGGATTTTTCAAGAGTTCATCCCAATGGTTAGAGGGTAACTCAGAGAACGGCCCCGTGAGTGGGGAATAGATGATTTTTAGCGCAGGCCATCTATAAAGGCTTGGCTGATTTCCCCTCCTATGAGTGGCGCTTTGCGCCGCGTGATGTGTCAAGCCTGAGCCCGTGGTTTATAAAATCCTTCTCCATAATTTGCTGAACGGATCTTAAGGTGAAATTATAGTTGCGGGTGTTCATGGTTGGCTGCGTTACCAACGGAACCCCAGGCAGGTTTGTCTCTCTGTTGACTAGGTTTTTCTTTCACTCCTGGTTCTAATGAAAATTTCCGCCAAACTACTCGGCTCACTCCGTTAATATTTCGGGCCTACTTCCTTCCTTCTCGTCCATTGAGTACAG
Organism: Nitrospirales bacterium; assembly: GCA_039918695.1. Classification (GTDB taxonomy): domain Bacteria; phylum Nitrospirota; class Nitrospiria; order Nitrospirales; family UBA8639; genus Nitrospira_E. Next base: position 6,716 of record JBDSHB010000058.1, read on the forward strand.
CATACGTGGTATTGAAGAAATACCAATAACGGGCTAAAAGTAAAAGGTTTTCAAATGAAAGTCATGAAAGTTCCTAGCTCAGTTATGACAACTGGTCGTCGCAAAACTGATGTAGGTGGCAGGGCTCTACCTCAATCCACTCGTCAAGGGCCTATCCTTTTGTACGAACGGGCAGAGACTTATCTAAGTGCTGGATCAAACCCCGTTCGGCCTCATGTTGAAGAAGGACCGGTCTGGGAACCGAACGCCCAACTACAATCAGCAGGGAACGATGAAACTGTTTTTCGTCCTCAAGCGTTTTTGCCGTCGAAGGCATCGTTCCCTGTCAGCCCTGGCGTTGTTGCCAGGAATCACTCCAGTTTCTAGCCACGTTTGGCTGGGGCATTCGCGGGACCGTCCCTTCCATCTCATCATGGAGAGCGATGGGACTTTCAATCATCCGGTCGTGCTTCGAGGGTTGAAGAGGCCGCAGTTTCACTTTCCCTTCATTTCCACCTTTAGTTTTTGGCAGTACCTCATTGCACTAGAGTTTCGCAATCTGGCCGCCCAGCGGCTGTGCAATGGGGTCTTTGGAACAATCGGTAAATGGCTTGGTGCGACGAGCCGTTCAGGCTCCCTGTATCAAAAAAGTCAGCAGATATTTGCCTGGGTAACCATGTTCCGGCACATCCTGGTCAAAGTGGTCAGGTATTCCGGGTACTTGATGAGACGGAATCTGATTGCTCAGAACTCTTTTAGTTGTTGAGGGACAAACACACCAAATGAGAAGAATAATTAATAGTTCACTGTCTTATTTGCCGCAACTGGATAGCTTGCGTGCGCTGGCTGCATTGGGCGTATTGGTCCAACATTTTTTCCCTCAAGGTAATGTTTTTGTATCGACAGTCCCACTAGGGGATCTGGGGGTACGATTGTTTTTTGTGCTAAGCGGATTTCTGATAACAGGGATTCTGTTGAGCGCACGTACCGGGATTCGATCAGGTCGTATCACGATCGCTATCACTGCATGGCATTTTTACATTCGTCGATTTCTTCGCTTACTTCCAGTTTTCTATGTTTCCTTAATCTTCGGGTTGATTGTTTCAGAGGAATTAAGACAGTACGTTTGGTGGTTCATTTTCTATTTACAGAATATTCACTATGCGATCCTTGGGGATTTCAGTTTTGGACCGCACTTATGGACACTGGCCGTTGAAGAGCAGTTCTATTTGCTTTGGCCTCTTCTCATCTTTTTTATTCCCGATAAGCTGTTGTTCTCGACCATGGTCCTCACGATGGTTCTGGGAGTGGGATCTCGTCTTGTGTTGATTGGTTTAGATTTCACGCACTTTCAAGCTAGCATGCTTACTCCAAGTCATCTCGATACGTTAGGGGCGGGTGGCGTCTTAGCTATCCTGTACGCTCAAAAAAACTTCGTGGGTGTCCGATATTTTCGAAATCTCTGGATGTTCTTTCTCACAGGCTTCACTGCGTTGTTCGTGGTCCTTACGGCAAAACTTGCGGGGTTCCCATCCACTGTAGAATTCATCCTTGGAGAATTGGGAGCTGGTCTCGTATTCATGTGGGTCATTGGCAATGCCGCAATAGGGTTTCGAGGACTCCTTGGTTGGGTGCTGGATATGTCGTTTCTTCAGTACCTGGGCAAGATTAGCTACGGCCTGTATGTGTACCATTGGTTCGTGCCCAATATCGCACGAACAATTGCAGAGAGAACGGGGGTGGAAGTTCCAGCATCAGAATGGGTTCAGTTCATGTTGTATTCGACGATTTCAGTTGTTATCGCAATGGTTTCCTGGCATGTGATGGAACAGCCAATCTTGGCCCTAAAAAAGAAATTTAGCTACCAAAGAGTGCCTGAAGTTCGCATTCCCCATGAGATAGCGGGTGCATGAACCTAAACCGGTATCTGTCAACAACGTTCTCGTATCCATTTCGGTTTGGACTCGGTTCGTGCATGGAGCACGCGATAAATGCCTGACTCTGAGACCAATTACACGTTGTGAGTCGCTAATCGCGTATTGCCTGGAGCTTAGGCTGGTATCTGTACGAGGGCTTGGGAGGTAATTCCAACGGGCTGAGGGCAACTCCGAGAACCGGCCAGGGAGTGGGGAGTGGATACCACGTTATTTAGCGCAGGCCATCTATAAAGGCTTGACTGATTTCCCCTCTGGCCACTTCGGTGACGGGTCCCTTCATGGTGATGTTGTATTGAGGATCGACGGTAATATCCAGTGTTCCTCCAGGGGCTTTTACCCGTACGGGGCTTTTAACTAACCCTAACCGTACGCCGGCACAGGCAGCCGCACAGGCAGAGGATCCCGAGGCTTGTGTTTCTCCAGCACCCCGTTCCCAAATCAAGATAGAAATGGCCCGAGGCCCGGTAGGGACCGCCAGTTGGACATTGGTTCGTTTCGGGAAAATAATATGGTTTTCCAGTTC
>JBDSHB010000059.1:0-5049 GCA_039918695.1 Nitrospirales bacterium
AAGAATACTGAGGGTTATTTTTCCCAACCGGCCTTCAGAGCGAGAAGGTTTCGGCCGGTTAGTTATGGCAAGTATAGCATGGAGAATGGGATGAACATAAAGCCACAATTTCCTGACGAACAATCCAGCGAAGGGGCCTTTACGCGTCAAGGTGATGCGTTCCGGGAATGGGTGACCGACGACGGCAGTTCGGGATATCCCGCGGCACATGGGCGGTATCATCTTTATGTGTCCTGGGCTTGTCCCTGGGCGCATCGCACGATTATTGTGCGAAAGCTGAAACGGTTGGAAGACGTGATTGGCATGACGGTTGTTGATCCGATTCGGGATGACCGGGGTTGGGCATTTCGAGACGGGCCGGGACATTCGACCGACCCCGTCAACGGGTTTCAGTTTCTGTCTGCGGCCTATCACGCAAGCGACCATACTTACCGCGGACGCGTGACGGTGCCCGTGTTATGGGATAGGGAAACCTGCCGTATCGTGAGTAATTCCGATGACGACATCATGCGGATGTTGAATACGGCGTTCAATCGCTTTACGGACAGTGAGGTAGACCTTTATCGGATTGATCTCCGACAGGAGATTGACCAACTGAATGACGATATTTACGAACAGGTCAATGATGGGGTCTACCGGGCAGGATTTGCGACGTCTCAACCGGCCTACGAACATGCGGTCCGGCGTCTATTTGGGGCGCTGGATGAATTAGAATTGCGATTAAACACACAGCGGTATCTCTTTGGCATAAACCCGGCGGAAACAGACTGGCGCCTGTTCGTGACGCTCATCCGGTTCGATGCGGTCTACCACGGACATTTCAAATGCAATATCCGGCGCATTGTTGATTATCCTAATTTGTTTGGCTATCTCAAAGATCTCTATCAATACGACGGGGTGGCAGAGACCGTGAATATGGATCACATTAAACGCCATTACTACATCACCCACGATGACATTAATCCCACGGGCATCGTTCCCCTCGGCCCGGATCAGGATCTTCGTTCCCCTCATGGCCGGGAACATCTGTAGAATGCCGGCTGGCAACCGTGGTCATTGATAGTGCGTCTCCCGGAATATTTACTGCCCAGGCAGGTCATTACCCATTCCTAACGGCGGCAAATTCCACGGCCCCTCCCATTTCTCCCCAAATACTGCCTGGATACCTGAAAAATACAAGCGAAGTAGCTAGAATAGGGCTCACATTTTCATCCCGCACTTGCAGAAACTTTGGCAGGTAGAAGACAAACTCGGGTAAGTCGTTGAATCTGGAGGAATCGTTATGACTTTAACAGCACATAATAATGTCCCACTTCCCTCATTGATGTATGGCACAGCGTGGAAAGAAGGCGCCACGACCCATCTGGTGCAATTGGCGGTGGGTTCGGGGTTCACCGCCATCGACACGGCCAACCAGCTCATTCATTACCGGGAAGACCTGGTGGGTGAAGCTCTGCTGGCACTCGACAAGCAAGGAGTTAAGCGGGAGACCCTGTTTTTGCAAACGAAATTTACGCCGGTGAACGGTCAGGACCATCGTACTCCCTATGATGCCTCGGCCGATCTCACCACTCAGGTGCAGCAATCATTTGCCAGCTCGCTAACCCACCTCCATACCGACTATGTGAACTCGTATGTATTGCATGGTCCTTACTCACGATTTGGCTTGGGAGATTCTGACCGTGAGGTGTGGGCGGCCATGGAGGACCTCTATCAAACAGGGAAGACCAAAATGATTGGCATTAGCAATGTAACGGCCGGGCAACTCACCCAACTGTGTGAAGAGGCGAGGACCAAACCGATGGTCGTGCAGAACCGGTGTTATGCCTCCCATGGATGGGATAGAGAAGTGAGGGGGATTTGCCAGGCACATGGCATCATTTATCAGGGCTTTTCGCTCCTTACGGCCAACAGAGACGTGGTGGCCAACCCCGACATTCGGACCATCGCAAAACGATTGGGGACGAGTCCCGCGCAAGTGGTCTTTCGCTTTGCCATGCAAATCGGGATGCTCCCATTAACGGGAACGACCAGCCAACAACACATGGAAGAGGATCTTCAGGCCGAGCAGTTGTCATTATTGCCTGAAGAGATCGAACTAATTGACACGATCGCCGAATGACCAGATCACTCCTCCCCCAGAGGAGGTAATGAAGACCACCCCCTTCCTGGATCATCCCCACCGGACATGACGCATGATAGCTTGGGCATGGCGGAGTCACCCCGTAGGCTTCAGAACCGCCTGTTTCCGGTCATCCTTCTGATCATTCTTCTTCCCTTCTCTGCCACACAAGCCGGCACGATACCCGAACTGATGTTAGCCGACATTTACCGGCAGGGGCTTGATCTCAGCCAATATCGGGTCAGCGAAAAACTCGACGGCATACGCGCTCGTTGGGATGGCACACATTTGATTTCACGAGGCGGTAACGTCTTTGCGGCACCGGAATGGTTTACCAACGGGTTTCCGCCTATTCCCTTGGATGGGGAGTTATGGATGGGGCGAGGCCGATATGAAGAGGTGTCGTCCATTGTCCGGACACAACAATCCCATGATGGCTGGCGAAACGTGCGCCTGATGGTCTTTGATCTCCCGGCACATGACGGAACGTTTAAAGAACGGGTCATCGAGATGAATCGCCTCAAGACTGAAAGCGACTCTCCCTATCTGGGGATCATTGAACAACAGCGGGTCGGGAGCGAAGAAGACTTGTTGAAATGGTTGCACACGGTGATTGATAACGGTGGGGAAGGGTTGATGCTGCACCGGGAAACCGCGTTGTACGCCAGTGGCCGTAGTCAGGACCTGCTGAAGTTGAAATTATTCACTGATGCCGAGGCCACAGTCATCGGGTATCGGCCAGGTAAGGGTCAGTTTGCCGGTCAGGTTGGTTCACTTAAAGTGCAAACGGATGAAGGGGTCATCTTCTTTATCGGAAGCGGGCTCAGTCATAACGAACGGCGTCGCCCGCCATCCCTACACAGTCGAATTACGTTTCGGCACCAGGGATTGACCGAAAACGGCATTCCTCGCTTTCCCGTCTTTCTGCATATTCGCGATGAAGAGCCCCGGTAGCCGGGATTGCTCAACAGTCCAACTCAGTACCCTTCCCGCTTTACACAGAAGTTGCTTAACTCCACGCTATCCCGCAGACACGTCCTTGTCAGCAGCTGATGATGCCCAGGCGAATCAGTGACGGCGACGAGGCCCAGTTGGCCGCAGAGCCGAATACTATTGATCAGTGCGGCAGACGTTTTAATCAACCCAAATCCATACTCAAATGCCAGGTTCTCCTGTTCAGGTAACCGCCTCCGGCTCCCAGCCTGAAGGGTTTCAACCGTGTAAGGCACGAACTCCCTTTCTGGCTGTTGGAATGCGACCAGGAGCGCAGAATCGGTCGGGACAGAACTTCGGCCTTGGCTATCCTGGGAGAACGCCACCAACCCTCGCTGAAACCGTCGATCATCCTTCAAGGCCTCATGAAAGATCGATCGCCAAAGAGGATCGGCGAGATTCTGATTGACCGCCGTAACCATCGCCGGGCTCAGCGGCCCACTGACATCATGCCCTTGGATGATTCTACCGCTCTCTAAGAAATCAGCATAATAATCTCCCATCCGGTCTGGAAACCCTGTTGCCCCCATGAATGGGGTTAATTGCAAGGCCATAAAATCCAGAAAATGGACATGGGAATAATCCTTCAAAATCTGATGGAGAGTCTCTTCGTGACATAAATGAAAGGGATAATACAACGCATCCATGCGGAGAGAGTCTGGCAAATTTGCCTCAGGGAGTTTGGGGTGAGTTGAAACCTGTCCTAGGATGTGGTGTGGCAGCGGGAAAACCAATCCAGGTGCCATCCCTGTCTTGAGAAAGGCGACTAGCACTCAAGGCATAGCTTTCTTCCCACCGGGAAGAAAACATTCTACCGGGATTGAACGCCGCGTTGGACCTCAACTCGGGGGCTGCAAGGATGCCAGAAAAGTCCTCTGACAACCCCTATGCCTTGCTAGACCTGTCTAACCGTTAGGATTTCATCCGCCCACATGAGCCTGGAGAATCTGAGAACCGGCTATCTTCGGATCCGCCGGAGCCAGCGCCAAGGCCTTTTTGAAATGGTTTGTGGCGTCACCATGGTTTCCCAACTTATCCAGCGCCAAGGCAAGATTGTAATGGGCTTCCGCGAGGTCAGCATTGACGGCTATGGCTTTCATGAAATGTTCTTTGGCCACATCCCAGTGCTCTTGTTGGAAATGGTTCACCCCTTCATCATTTTCTTTTGCACCCTCCGCCCCGACAGTTGCCATGAGAGCGCCTTCGACCTGTGCGGGTTCCGTCATGCCCGGAGCTTTGGCCGTCGACATTGGCGTACTTTCCGCTTTGGGCTCGGGTTTCGTTTCTTTCCCGTATTCGCCTGAATCGCATCCACTCCATACCAACATCATGAGGAATAGTAATCCGAGACCAAAAGATCGCTGATTCATCGAGTCCTCCTTTTTTGAATGGTGAGCGGCGATATGACAAACCGCCGTAAAAACCTAGGAAGTAGTACCTTCACGATTTGGGTTGAGCAATGTCAATAGCGGCCACATGAACATTATTATGACGATGATGGCGCGAAGGGACAGAGATACTTAACGGTACAGTAAGGATAGGGCTGCTTATCTCACTGTTTCATGTGTTGACGAACATCATCCAGGTTGCACCATCTCTCTACATGATAATGTACGGTTGTGATGTCATGTCCTTCCAAACACATGCATCAACCAATCGCTTTCTTAGAAGTGAATGTTCTCTGAGCATGCTGCTCAGAAGCTCGATTAATCTTCTGATGATATTCCATAAATATGCGAGCATGTCTACTTTCAGGAAAAAATTCTGCTCCTCCTTGGTTGTGAAATACACCTCCACCTCTTGATGTATTGTCCTTCAATACGTTCAGGCTACTTGACTCCGTGAATTTTGAAACTATCTTATAAGCAACATCAATGCATGTTTTACCTTCGAGGGTATCACGACGAATCAACAAGGATGTGAAGGAATGAGGG
>JBDSHB010000060.1:0-10669 GCA_039918695.1 Nitrospirales bacterium
GAACGGTGTCACCATTCCATACCCGCATCGCGAGATCATCATGAAACCGCCGCCGCAGGCCTGAGGCGGCGCGCAACGAGCGGGTGCACGCCACCGTGTGCTCATCCCGTTGGGGATCGTTGCTGGCAGGCGTTTGAAGTAACCTCGAATCTGCTGTCTGATTTTCTCTCTCCGGAATCCGCTCTCTTTTGCGTCCAACATATCGGCGAATCATTTTTCTTAGCATCTATTGTACGGTTCTCGATTACGCGCATCATGCGGCGCCGCTCCAGGAGCCTGTCGGACTTAGGGGATCGAGAGCGAAAAAGCGGCTGAGCGAGGCAAAATTTGACGATTTCGCCGGCCCATAGTGGGACTATGGTCCAAGAAAGCGGCGAAATATGGACCGCTTAGACACTTTTGCAGCCGATTCATCCTAAGTCCGACAGGCTCCTAAGGGCGTGCTCGTGCGGAATTTGTTGTCCACCAGGATTTAAAACCGAGTGATCGCGTGAATCAATCGATGTTGCCGATCAGCATGGTATTGCTGCTTGCGCTATTTGGATGTGGGGACACCAAGATGATTCGCAGACCAGAACCAGTTTGGTCACGCAACCGGTTGCCGCAGCCTTGGATCAGCATCTTGCTGTAGAGGTGGATGCGGCATCTTTCGGGGCGGTCCTGGCTCATGAGCAAAAAATCCAGACTGAGACGAATATCTGATTCGTGTTCGGAATGTGGGGGATGATTCAATAGAAATCCTTGGCATCACCGTAGTGCCCTCGCTCGGAATCCGGATCGAACCCGGTCTCAGTCGGAGCCAACTGGGCAACGGCCTAGAAAGACGAAGCGTGACTACAAGGGTGAAGGGCTGAAGGTGAAGGCGGGCATCAACGGAGCCGTGCTGGTGGGTGACGGGGGGGTCTGATAGAAACCATCAGTCTGGTGATCTTTGGCATTCTTCTCACACGCTCTGGGGTCACCTTTGTCGGGTGGGCGTATGCGGCCTATGGGGAGTCTACATCATGTCCTCGTTGTGAGGGTTGTGGGCGGTGGAAGCAATCATCCCTGACCGGTGGGACGCGGTGGGAGACGGAATGTGTTTAGCTGGCGCATCGGTTATTCTCTGGGCGCCAAGAATGGGGTAGAAGAAAGGTTATGGGTGGATTAAGGTCTGCGTGAGGTGGTGTGAAGACGGTATTTATTTGTGATGAGAAGTACACATTTCTGTGTGTGTAATGGAAGAATGTCGAACACAAGTGAAAGAGGAGGGTCGTGGTTCATAGGCAAAACGGGTTGGGAGCGTTGTATGGTTTGGGTGCTGCTGTCCTATTCGGCCTAACGACGCCCATTCTCAAGCTATTCCTTCCTGTTTATGATCTGCTTCCTATTGCCGGCTTGTTGTATATGGGAGCGGGCCTCGGCCTGGGTTTCATCGAAATCTTTTTGAAATCCACGAGGCCCTCGGCGGCATCCCAGGCCGAAACGCCCGTTCAACCAGGCGATATCGGTCTGTTACTGGGAATCATTCTGACAGGCGGAATTTTGGGACCCATACTTATGCTCTATGGGCTTGAACGGATTCCTGCCGTGGTCGGATCGCTCTTGCTCAACCTGGAAGCTCCTCTCACCATACTTCTGGCCGTCACTCTTTTTCGCGAACATATGGGGAAACGAGAAGTTGGTGCCGCCATTTGCATTTTTGTCGGTGCTGGACTTCTCAGTTATGGCCCTGGAGCCGTCTATGGTGATTGGTTAGGCTTCATCAGCATGAGTGGGGCGTGTCTCTGCTGGGCCGTGGATAACAATCTCACCCAGGGTCTTTCACTTCGAAGCCCGCTGGCTGTGGCAAGGATCAAGGGATTGAGTGCCGGAGGATTTTCGCTAGGCTTGTCATGGCTAATGGGCTATGAATTTCCCGATATGACGGCCATTGGAATGATTTTAGTTTTAGGTTTTATGGGGTATGGAGTCAGTGTGGTGCTGGACATCTATGCCCTGCGCATTCTCGGTGCAGCCCGGGAAGCCGCGTTCTTCGCCACGGCTCCGTTTATCGGCGCCCTGGCTGCCGTGCCTATTCTCGGGGAACATTGGAGGGGTGCGGAATATCTGGCAGGGGCGGCGATGGCCGTAGGGGTTGGTGTCCTCCTGAGAGAACATCATAACCACCTCCACGTCCATACAGGCATGGAGCACGACCATGCCCACACCCACATCGATCCCCATCATCAACACCAACACGAAGAGGAAGTCGTGGGGTCCCACGCCCATTGGCATCGGCATCTGCCATTGCACCATGATCATGGACATGTGTCGGACTTGCATCATCGACACGAGCACTAGGAGCCTGCAAGGCTTGCCCCTCGACATAGTTGACGGGTCCATTATGTGTTCTTTTGAATCCCCCCTCAAATAATCATTTCAAAATTCTTCTATACCCCAAATATGTCAGGGCTTCCGTCTGGGAAAGCGGCAGTAGATAAACGGTTGTTTGTTGCCCCCTGGAGTTTGGTGGAGCTCTTCGAACGACTCAACAAGCTCAAAATGACTCCCGATGGCTAAGGCCAAAAATTCCGGGGAATAGCGCACGACCGGTAACCCACTGCATGTTGGTGGAACTTCATACCCAAAGGTCGCGATGATCACATGGCCTTGCGCGCTCACAGCCCTGTTCATGGTCTCGCAGTATTTTCTTCGATCCTCCGCCTCCGTCAGAAAATGAAATGCTGCCTGGTCGTGCCATACATCATACTTCTTGAATAAACGAAAATCGGTGATACCAGCTTCGATCCAAGTCACGAGATCTGAACGATCGCCTAACCTGCCTTTGGCCCGTTCCAAAGCGGCAGCAGAAATATCAAGTACCGTGACGAGACCAAAGCCTTGATCGAGGAGATGGTCAACCAGCTTCGAATCGCCTCCTCCCACATCGATGAGGCCTCCGGATTTCTGAATGCCTGTCGACTGGATCAAGTTTAATGACAGGGTCTGGTGAGCTTGATACCAGCCGAACTCCTCTGTGGCCGTGGTCCGGTACACGTCTTCCCAATGCGTTTTCCTGTCCATGCGTCAACCTCTTTGTTTAATACACGATGATGCGATCCCTGGAATAAAAGAGTTCGCCCATCTCTTCGGTCAGCGTGATCCGCTCACCTTCCGGTAGTTTGGCCTGATCGAGGGCGGTCGTGTCTGAATTCATCGGAAGCCCAACCCATCCAAACTATTTTGTGACCGGGGTGACGACACTGGCATCCACTAGAATGGTGACTTGGTGTCCGGCATCAGCATTGCCCATCTCACGCAGGGTACGGCCCAAATCTGCGAATCATCTTCGGCAGGAGAAGTACAGAATTGACCCATGTTCCGGCACGGTTACTGTTTATAGTCGGGCGAAAAGAGGGTAGCTGCTGTTTGTGGGTGCGTTTTATTCATCGGGTTAGTTGAGTCACCGTCTGGTGGAGGCTCTGCCATCCTGTATGATTCTCGGTAGGGCCTATGGCATTGGATTTATTTCATCATCCTGTTGATTGCCCGATCGAGTCGTCGCGATGTTCCGTTTTGTCTCAGCGATCTATTAAATCGAAGGCCTGACCTTTTTCCCTATTGCTGTAGATTGTTGACTATGGTCTGCCTTCTGACGTAGTTGATGGTTCGACTTTGAGCCAAGCGTTGAATACTTTGAATCCCAATGCCAACACGACGGCACCGACGAACAAACCGATGATGCCTGACATTAACAGACCGCCGATGGCGCCCATGAAAATCACGATCATCGGCACGTCGAGACCACGGCCCAGTAACATCGGCTTCAACAAGTTATCGAGCAACGCGGTAAATATGCTCCAGATCAGGAACAACACTGCTGGAAGCGTTGCACTGGTCGAAAACACCCAGATTACCGCCGGACCCAGAATGATCAAGGGGCCGATCTGAATTACGCACAGGACGAGGGCAATCACCGTCCATAATCCCGCAAGCGGTACTCCGGCGACGACCAGACCGAGACCGGCCGCAGTTGACTGAATCAGGGCTACGCCAAGGACTCCTCGCGCCACACTGCGCATCGTGGCTTCGGCAAGGTCGACCAGTTCCACCCCCTGCTGACCGGCCAACCTTCTGCCAATGGCCCGGGATAGTCGATATCCCTCTTCGGAATAGGCCAAAAACACCCCGGTCAGAACCATTGCTACGATCAACTTCACAAGAGTCAATCCGACAGTGGCGGCTGCCCCCAACAGTGGCGCGACAAATTCCCGCAGTTGCGGGGCGATTTGTTGAACGGCAGTTTCAAGATTTTCGGCCGCCATACTCCAAACTTTTTGGAGTGGAGTGCCGATCAACGGCCAATCCTGGATCCCTTGAGGAGGTGGGGGAATGATCAGTGTGCCGCCACGCAATTGATCAGAGACCACGCGCAGGTTTTCTACCAGCACGGTGCCCAGAAACACCACGGGAAAAACTAGAATCAGCAGCAATGCCAGAGTAATCAATGTGGACGCCAGCCAGGCCCGCGTGGTCACTCGGTGGTGCACCCAGGTATAGATCGGAAAGATCCCCACAGCAATAATGATCCCCCACACAATCGGAACCGCAAAGGGGTGGATGATCTGAAAACACCAGACGATGAGGAGCGCCACCAGGCCGATTTTCGTGACAGTTTCAAATGCACTTTTGGTAATTTCATCCTGGCGCATGAGGCCTCACGGTATTTGGATCGGGCTTAGCTGTTTTAGCGTCATAATCTTTGCGGGATAATAGAGAAGGGCAATTCATCGTTAATTTATTATGAGCCCGTTGTGCTTTGTCTTGAGCAAAGAAGATTCAAAAGAATGTGTTTGACGCATCTTAGATTATTCCTCATGACGAATCCAATTGGTAGGGGCAGGGTAGGGGACAGGCCTTTACATGGAACGCTCTTCACAAGACTTAACCGCCATGGAGTTTCCCTGTTTGTTCTGAGCCCGTTTTTTATAAGACGGGTTATTTCAGGGCTTCTGCCCAGCCGAAGATATCCATCAGTTCCTTGGTAATAGCCTCCTGACGGCTTCTGTTATATTTGAGGCTGAGTTGCTTGATGGGTTCACCCGCATTGCGGGTAGGGCCATCCATGGCAGCCATTCTGGCGGCTTGTTCGGCGGCAGATGATTCTAATAAATGCCGGAAAATCTGGCCCTGTGCATACTTGGGAAGCTGGGCCGAGAGTAACTCATCCTGATCGGGCTCATACAGATACCCACCTCCGGTTGGCGTCTCAGCCGCTCCAAATTCTTCCGGCGGTTCAAGAGGAAGAACTTTTTCCACCACCACTTGCTTCTATTGACCTTGGATGGCGTATGTGTTTTTGGCAGATGAGTGACGAGAGTAATTTGGTTCATCCCCAGGAGTCCTGCTTTCGGCACAGGATAAACCGGAACGATCGAAGGTTATCCATTGGCACTTTTACTACGACTTACGATAATCGCTATAATCGTGATCCTTCAATTAATCATCAAAGGAGGCTACGCTCATGACCTTGCCTACGCAGCGACCTATTTGGAAATCCCTCGAAAAACATTATCAAGTGGTTAAGGCCTTCCATCTGCGCGATCTGTTTAACGATGATTCTGCGAGAGGACAAGGCATGACCGCAGAGGCAGAGGGGATCTACCTGGATTATTCAAAAAATCTCATCACCAATGAAACCCTGTGCTTACTCCTTGAACTGGCGGAAGGCGTGAATTTGCGGGCCCGGATTCAGGCGATGTTCCGGGGCGATAAAATTAATACCACCGAGCAGCGGGCGGTCCTTCATACTGCTCTGAGAACGCCCAAGGACTCATCGATCTTCGTGGACGGCAAAGATGTTGTGCCCGATGTCCATGCCGTGTTGGAACAAATGGCGGATTTTTCCACACGTGTCAGGAGCGGGGCATGGAAGGGCTATTCAGGGAAACGTATCCGGAACATTATTAATATCGGCATCGGGGGTTCGGATCTTGGACCGGTGATGGCCTATGAAGCCTTAAAGCATTACAGCGACCGTCATCTCACTGTCCGGTTTGTTTCGAATGTCGATGGAACGGATCTGGCCGAGGCGACAAGAGATCTGGACCCTGCAGAGACCCTTTTTGTTGTCTGTTCAAAAACCTTTACCACTATTGAAACTCTCACGAATGCGCAATCCGCCCGTGACTGGTGCTTGAATGTCCTGCATGACACACAGGCCATTGCCAAACATTTCGTTGCGGTGTCGACAAACCGCAACGAGGTCCAGAAATTCGGAATTGACCCGGTGAATATGTTCGGATTCTGGGATTGGGTCGGGGGGCGGTATTCACTGGATTCGGCTATCGGGCTTTCGCTGATGATCGCGATCGGGCCTGAGCATTTTCGGGACATGCTCACCGGATTTCGGGCGATGGATGAGCATTTCCAAACCGCGCCGTTCGAAAAGAACCTTCCGGTGCTTCTCGGCCTTCTCGGTGTGTGGTACGTCAACTTTTTTCATGCTGAAACCCATGCCATCCTCCCCTATGATCAATACCTGGGGCGGCTTAGCGCCTATTGCCAGCAGCTCGACATGGAGAGCAACGGCAAACGTGTGACTCTGGACGGGACGGTTGTCGATTATCAAACCGGCCCAATCATCTGGGGCCAGCCCGGGACCAACGGTCAGCACGCCTATTATCAATTGATTCACCAGGGGACCAGGTTGATTCCCTGTGACTTCATCGGCTTCTCTCGTTCCTTGAACCCCTATGGGTCGCATCATGATCTGCTCATGGCGAATTTTTTCGCTCAATCCGAGGCGCTCGCCTTCGGCAAAACAGCCAAGGAGGTCGAGGCCGAAGGCGTTCCCGCTTCCCTGGTTCCCCATCGCACGTTTGTGGGCAATCATCCCACCAACACCCTCCTGGCAGAGGCACTGACACCGGCCATGCTGGGAAAACTCATCGCCTTGTTTGAACATAAAGTGTTCGTGCAGGGAAACATCTGGAATGTGAATTCCTTCGATCAATGGGGAGTGGAATTGGGCAAAGTGCTTGCCAATCGGATTGCCCCTGAACTGACGGCAGAACGGGAACCGGACCTGGGTCATGATAGCTCCACGAATACTCTGATTCGACGCTATCGGCAGAACCGTCGATCACAGACTTGATGCTTTTATCATGGGTTATGAAGCACTTAAATTCAACTTGTAAGTGCAACTTGAGCTCTTGGTTGAGCGGGGCAGCTGCGAGAACATCGTGGCCTTGTCTCACCGACCAAAGTAAGAGGAGCACACATGAGCGGCTCTACGCAGCTGACCTGCGAACAACGATATCAAATTCATGCCCTTATGAAAACGGGCCAGAATCAAATCCAAATGGCGACGGTCGTCGGAGTACATACAGCCACGATCAGTCGGAAGCTCCGACGGAACTGTGGGCGGCGTGGCTATCGACCTCACCAAGCCCATCGCTTAGCCCAAGCGAGGCAGGGACCCAAACGGCGCACTCGGTTGGCTCCGACCATCTGGCAACAGGGGGAGGCGTTGGTGCGAGAGGCTTGGAGTCCCGAACACATCCATGGCCGGTTACAGCGCGAGCACGGGCAGACGATCAGTCATGAATGGATGTATCAGTATATCTATCAGGATCAACAGGCAGGGGGTGATCTCTACCGCTCGCTGCGGTGTCAGAAAAAGCGGCGGAAGCGCTATGGTCGGTATAGTCGCCGGGGGCGGATCCCCAATCAAGTCTCGATTGATGAACGCCCGGCAGTGGTCAACACTCGGCAGCGGCTTGGCGATTGGAAAGGGGATACGCTGATCGGGAGAGGGCATCGGGGGGTCTTAGTGCCTTTGGTGGAACGGAAATCCAAGTATACAGTCCTCGAAGGAGCCCAACACAAGACTGCCGCTGCAGTCCGGACGGCGGTCGCCCGTGGGCTTCGACCGCACCAAGCTCGCGTGCAGATGATTACGTATGACAATGGCCGTGAGTGTAGTGATCATGCTGGGATGGCCAAGGATCTCGATGCGCACATCTACTTTGCGCATCCCTATGCTTCCTGGGAAGGAGGAGTGAACGAAAACACCAACGGACTTATTCGGCAATTTTTCCCGAAAAATCGGGACCTCACCCACGTCTCCGAGCATGAACTGAAAGAAGTGATGACCACGCTGAATCACCGACCCAGAAAGACGCTCGGCTATCGTACGCCACATGAGGTATTCTTTGACACCACCACCCCATTAACTGTTGCACTTACAAGTTGAATTCAAGATTGGTTTAAGGCAATAATCTGCAATTTTGATATGGTGGCGATTTCAGGAGTCGTTCATCCCATACAAAGATATTTCTGTATCGGCATCTGTGAAAAAGACCTTCTCGCGCTGACTCCTGCGCTGGGTGAAAGGATGAGTCCTGTGCAAAAAACCCTTTTTCCGATGCCATGCATTCCGCAGAGTCTATCAAAGCTAGTGCCGAGGACCACGTGGCGTAAGCCCGTGGGTATCTACATAGAAAAAAAAAGACAGGGTCCCCATTTTTCCGGATTCAAAACTCAGGGGGAGTCTCCATATTACAATCCCTCAAGACAAGGGTGGGGAGATTCAATAGTACCTCCTGAGAGGCTCGTGTTGTGATGGGCCTCTCTACCTGGTCCTCTGTTACATGGAAAAACTTTTTTTGTGGGTAGACGGAAATTTTGAGTGGGGTTGCTTCTCAGGCCGAAACAGGTAATATAGCAGCTCTTCCTTAGCTGGAAGGGATTGATGAGAATTTTGTATTTGTGGGAGGCTTTCATGACGATTTCTGGAAAAGGTGTTTTCAAGAATAGGGGATGGTATTGGATACCACGAACATGCGCATTGGTTCTTACCATTATTCTCCTCTCGGCATGTGCGCAAAAGCGTGCCTATCTCTATGAGACGGGCGAGAGGCCGATACCTCCAGACATCGAAAATCAAATCCTCCCTCATAAAACTACTCAGGATGATGTGTTGACTCTACTTGGAGAGCCGATTGCCCGCCTCAAAACCAAGACGGATGAGGGGCATATTCATATCTGGACCTATTCCTATATGGATCTCCAGAGTCCCTCACAGGACAAGGGGGAGTCACTAACAATCACCTTTGATGACAAATCCTTTGTGGTCCTCAGTGTCACCAGAGGCCCGCTCTAACTCAGGATGAGGAAGACAAGGAATAACTGATTCACGTCTGTTCTGATAGGCAAATGGGCTTCTGAGGGACTTCTCCGGGATGTACTCTTCGCAATTGTCCTGAGCGCTGAGTCTACCTTAGAAAAAGTTTAAACGAAAAATTTCGAACGGATTGCCAGGAAATGCCTCAACCCCCCATTTCCCTCTCCGCCATCACAGGGGGCAGGTTTTCTGGTTCATGACACAGCAGATCAAAGGTATCTCTAAAAGGTATTTTTCCATCATCATGATTGGAAGGTGAACCTGTTGACCTGTCGGGTTTCTGCCCCACCTGTTAAACATCAGTGGCCATCCTTGTAGCGGATGGCAATTCCTGTGAGCGATCTCACGGTTGTGTCATACATCATGGGCATTCCCACGCCGCAGGCAGAATAACCGTATCCACCCATACCATTAAGAAGCATAACCTTATCCTGGGGGGCTAGAGTTGTAGGCCTAGCCTCCGTAGGCGTGGGTGGCAACTGTCCGTTTTTTTTCCTCTTGGAGCACCCTGGCATCTGCTCCCAAATCAGCCTCTTTTTTGAGAATGGTTTTGCATTGATCTATTGAATCCAAAACCCCCTGAATCGTTGCCTTTCATAAATACCGCGACTGAGTTCTGAGACAAAGATTATCTTCCTGGCCGTCCATGATGCCCGTGAGTTTTTTCTAGAACCTAACACCATTGAGGCCCAATTGTATGCGCTGATATCCCGTCTAGTGTGGGACCTCAACAGGGTCATCCATGAAGTTCTGGGAAATTGAAGTTTTTTCTCCTTTTCCCAAGAATTGAACCACGGATGTGAAGACGAAGTTGTTGATCGATCCGGTGAGGGATAACCAATGTGGACAATGAAATATATGTTGAATAATGTTCGCTTGCTCCCATTCAACAGGTGAGAGAGCCCTTGTGAAAAATGAGAATCGTCATGAAGAGAACTGTTCATTGTGACAGTGGTGTGAGTTGTTACCAAGGGTTGAAAAACGCTGACTGTCAACGGCTGGACATTGAGTATATTGTTGTGCAAGAGATCCGTGTTGCCCGAACAACTCACACGATTTCCTGAAGGGTTTCTGTTGATCCAACGGACATTCCAAATTAGTCTGATTCAACATCATCAGTGTCTTATTGTGGAAAGATTGTCTTGCATATTCCCTGGTAGCATGCCGGTCGCCTATTGGGCTATGATTTCGTCCTGCAACCCTTACAGGCAACCATCCCGACAGGGTACTGGGTGGGGTAACAACAGTATGAGAAGGGTTCAGGCGCTGCCAAGGTCGATGGGGATATGACCTTGTGCGGCTTTCATGGACGTGTGGGAACATAAGGATTTTTCTCTCATTTTCGCTAAGGTTCTATGCATTGGGCTGGCCTTTATGGGATTTTTTCTTTATAGAGGTATTGATCGGCGGTTAGGAGAAGGGACCTTGAGGCGAATCGTATTCAGTTCTCCCTGATTGTCTTCCAAAAGGGGTTGTTGGAACCTCATTCCCGCGGGCTGTGTCAATCCTCTTTTACCTGAT
>JBDSHB010000061.1:0-4822 GCA_039918695.1 Nitrospirales bacterium
GCCCGGTTATCCGACAAACAGTTCTTGATGAGGAGGCAACTCAAATCCCTCCCCATAAAGGGCGTCAGGTTCGGTGTCAGACCAGTGAGGGACAATATCGTCGGTGCGATATCTACCTGACTGCCAACGGTTGTCACGGTATGGGGCACGATCTGGAGTTGTGTTCTGAGCGCCTCATCCATCCAGATGAACAGAGGGGTCGAAAAATGTCCTGCCACGCGTTCGCCTTCCGTGAAGCCCACAGGTTCATGTCGGCCATGGTCTCCGAGGACGAAGAGTATGGTGTTGGTCAGGAGCCCGTCACGTTTGAGATTGGTAAACACCCGCGAAAATTCAAGATCAAAATTTCTCAGGGCTGCCAGATAGGGATCAGGCTGATCTTTCAACGCCCGAACTTCAGGGTGCCGCAAGGGAATCGTAAAAGGATGATGGGTCCCGGTTGTGAGGGCAGCAAGGAAATAAGGGTCGGGCTGCTGTTCCAATTCGGCGACTCGTTGGTACAGGCCATCAAGCAATGCGCCGTCCGTGAGGCCGATGCCCATTCGCTCCACACCCGCGGGAAAGTCCTGACCACCGGAGATCTGGTCGATTCCATTTCTGGCTAAAAATATACGTGAACCTGGAATATCGCTATCGAGGCCCATCATCATTTCTGTCCGGTACCCGGCCTTCTGTAGCACAGAGGGAAAGCAGAGATACTCATGCATGTTGCGCGTCTTGATGACGGCGGTTCCTTGCCTCGGAAACACTGAACATAGGGTGGCCAGGAGGCCTCGGGTGGTTTGCACCCCATTGCTGAAAAAATGTTCAAAATACACACTGTCTTGCCGCAGGGAATCAAGAAATGGAGTGAGAGAGATTCTTGAGGGAAGGTTCGTTCCCTCCTGTGCCGGATTCGAAAGGGATAGGATTTTTCCAAGAAAACGTCGATCGAGGCCTTCAACCAACAGGACGAGGATATTCACTCGTGAGGGAAGCATGAGGGGCGGGATGGTGGATTGTTCTTTGATCAGGGGAAATTGAAGGGATGGCCACCGTGCGGATGGAGCGAGAACCTGATGGGTGACGGTTAATGCTTCGGTCGCACTCATGGGCCGGGAAAGCTGCGCAGGGGTCCACATCCCTTGAGATCGGATGTACTCTTGAAGCGGGAGTGAGGCAGAAAGGATTGGGTTTTGAGCTAAGCCATGATAGGCCGTACTTTCAATTTGCAGGGTAAAGGCCTGTGGAAGATCCAAGGGACTCCATGCGGCAGCTCCAAAAGCAAATGGAACGGAAAACAGGACTGCTCGGACCTGAAAGTGAGTGGTTTGTGCATAGGCGAATATCGAATGAGACCAGAGGCGATTCATTCCCCAGATTCCCGTCAGGATGGTCAAAGCGAGGAGGATGAAAAATGTGATGAGATACCGGAACCAACTCCCGGCTTCAGCCAATTCCGCGATGGTTTGGTTGGAGCCCTGAGATTCCGTGTGGTGCCGGCTGGCCTGGAATGCTTCATCCACGTATTCAAAGAAAGGAAAACTCAGGTGATGGTGAAACAGACGATAGTATGAAACGTCCACAATGGAGCTCATCAAGAACAGTGCACCGATCAGTATGAGCGCCCACTGAAGTGTCCGCCGAAAGACGGTAATCACACGTTTCGAGCCAGGAGATCTTTCCAGAATCAAGCATAAGGGTATGCCGGACAGGGCGAGAATCATAGCCAGAAGAATTCCCGCACTTGCCGTCACGCCGTCACTGAGGACCCCCACGAGAAGAGTCTTGCCCAAGAGACTGATTGTCGGTGGTTCTCTGGCTATGACGTCGGGAAGGAGAAACCACCGTTCGGATTCTTGGATGCCAATAAGAATCACTCCCCACCAGCTCAACAGATACGAAAACGATCGGGGATGTTTGAAGAGCCGGAAAAGGTCATGTGGGCCAAGGAAACGAAGCATATATTTCGAAAGACTACCGGATCATGAGGGCTGGATCGTCCTGGACTTCCGAGCTAACCGACTCTTGAGAAACACAGTTTCCCCGCTATCATCCGCTTGAGCTTGCAAAAAAGGCCGGGGTGTAGTCGGCCCATTTTGTTCGGCATTGGTCATTGAGAATATATTTTGTCTTTCGCTGGTCCATGTCGCGATCAAGAGCATGAGGAGAACTCCAGCATGAATTCCCTTTTGCGGTTCCATTTCTTTCTCCGACGAAAGCGCCAGAGACAATGCTGGAACAACCTATTCCAGCCTTCGACGGAACAGGTTTCCGCCGGGATAAACGGTGTGTCTGGCTCAGTACCCTCAATCATGACTTGCTCTATCAGCGGACTCTTGTTGGCCTCCCACATGAGCGGGCTCCAATGTGGCACCCGATATCATTGAGGAGGCCCGCATGAAAATTTCAGTATGATCATCAGACCGGGTATCGTCAGTTCAAAATTGCTCACAATCAGCCAAAACCATTAAGGTTAAAAGTAAGGAACGTCGTGCGAGTCCCACCCATGGCTATACGTGCTCTCAATTAGGAAAGATACCCTCACAACATAGACCGACACTCCGACCCGACACTCCTTCTTGAGAGGTGTTCCCGATGTCTTTCGAAGCTGGGCCATAGTTCGTTTTGAGTCTTTCACGGAAGTGACGATGGAGGCGATCGGGTTTCCTGCGTGTTTCGAAGATGCTGACGAAGCGCCTCACTCCATTCACAGATCTTGCAAGAACACATTCAAATATAATTTTGCCGTTGAGCATCTTCTTGACTCCTTCCACGGCTTGATTTGGTTGTGAGGGTCTGGACCATGAGTCGGGCTGTGGTGGGAATGTTCAAATGGCGAGAATCTTCAAGCATCCCCCCCTCGACTAAACGGCCATTGGCCGTCAGCGCACATTGTGAGTGCCGCCAGTTTGTGGTTCGTTGGGTATAGGCCAATCCGCATGGTGCCAGTGCGGCAATATCCCGGATGGGCAATAACCATAAACTGAGAAGGCCCTCTCGATCTTGAAGGCACCATTTCAGAATAACCCCTGCCGTCAGGAGGCGGATCGCCACGGTGAGACCAAGGATTACCCATCCCACCAGAGACCCACCGGAGAGAAGGACATAGAGACAGGCGAAGGGAATAGGTTTAATAAGGATGGTGGCAAACAAGGCGATCGGGCGAACACCACGTTGAGATTGATCCATGCGGACCCAGTGGTTCCACCATATGCGTGGGGTTTGAAGGTCGACAATGGTGTCCACCAGATATGGGAGGATGACCATTCGTTGTCCTTTGTGACAGATCCGACGACCCATTTCATAATCTTCCGCGAGGTAATCTGACAGGTTTTCAAATCCTCCGATTTCGGTGAGAGTGGAGCGCCGTAACGCGGTGGACGCTCCCACGCAAAACCGGGATGCTCCCGTGATGAGCGCAAACATCATATTGGGGATCAGTTCGGCATTGACGGTTAACAATTCCATCTTTTCCCACCAGGATTGTGCCCTGACGGCCTTGTACAAGGTACACACATAGCCTACTGAAAGATCCGCCAATGGCCCGACGATGGTTTTGAGATAATCAGGCCTGAGTTGGACGTCGCTGTCACTGATGACCAGAATATCGTGACGAGCGTGTTTGAGCGCGCCGATCAGATTGTTGATTTTTCCATTCGGGCCAATGTGATTATTCCCAATAGCCACGGTGACTCGTTTTCGGCCGAATTCGCGTTGAATTTCGTATAACATCGGGATGGCAGGATCCGTGAAGTCTTGAACAGACAGCACAACTTGAAAAACCGGATAATCTTGCTCACATGTCGTGCGAAGGTTCGTGCGGAGATTTTTTTCCAATCCGCAAATGGGCTTGAGAATGCTCACGGAAGGCCATTCAGAAAAGGTGTACTGACTGGCTTTGGAATGTTTGGAGGACCCTCGAATGACAGTCCCCAAACAGAGCACCGCATAGATTGATCCACAGGCGACGGAAAATAAACACAGCATGGTGAGGATTGAAAACGTAGACATACGATTGGCTATGAAAATAGTCCCTATTAAAAGGCTTCTGGTATGAACAGGTTCAGCACAAATCACGCCAGATTAAAAACGGAAAGAATCGACAAGCGATTCAATTATTTATGAAAAATAAAACCGGAAAGACATCACAAGGACGAAGGAGGGGATGAGGAAGTTTTGTATGGAAATCAAAAAATTTTGACAAATTCTAGGATATATTCAACTGTTGCGTTTGGTCTTGAGGGAAGACGGGCTCCCCGGGATGTGACCGGTTTGAAGAGGCGATCGTCCTGACGCGAGGGTACCTTGCGTCAGAAGCCATCGTGGTGGGAAGAAGCACGTGCCGAATCAATGATGAATCCTAATGTTGTGGCGCTTTGTCGATCGCAACCACTAGGAGCCTGTCGGACTAAGGGGATCGAGAGCGAAAAAGGGGCTGAGCGAGGCCAGATTTTGACGATTTCGCCGGCCCATAGTGGGACTATGGTCCAAGAAAGCGGCGAAATATGGACCGCTTAGACACTTTTGCAGCCGATTCATCCTCAGTCCGACAGACTCCTAGCAAGAAAACGAGCGGGACTGGAACAACACACCAAGGTCGCAAAAAGAAAAACCTTCAGCCAAAAAAACAGAATTACCAGGTCAATTTGCCATTGGATGACTCGGGTTTTTTACTTTCTCTCTTAACTTAGTTTTTTCTGTTGTTCAGTGCCGCGTCTACCTATGCCCATGAACCACCCTTGTATATGTTTCCGGCGCCAAACTATTTTTTGCAGCTTTTTTCAATGATGGGTCTGATTAAAGAGGAGCGATGATCAGTTAGGACAAGAGTCAGCGCGAC
>JBDSHB010000062.1:0-2710 GCA_039918695.1 Nitrospirales bacterium
CCTGGGAGAAAATCCCAGTTTCCCAAAAAAATCACGTTCAAGTCGGTGCCACCCCTCAACATGCTATTTCCTATTCCAGATCAAGTGGTTATATCCCCTGCTTGGCAAAATTCCCGGACACTACTGAGGGCGTATAATGAAACCCGGCCGAATTTATGGTTGGATGAAGGAATATGGCGTCATACTTCTTTGTGTGGCGTGGACCATGTCGATCATGTCCGGCTGCGCCGTGGTGCTTCTCGGTGCAGGTGCGGGGGCTGGTGTTGCAGGCGCAACCTATGTGATGGGGAAGCTGGAAGATGAAGTCAATGCTCCTGTCCCAAAAGTCCAGCAGGCTTCCGTGGCGGCATTGAAATCGTTGGAACTGCCCGTCGACAAGCAATGGGGTGATAAATTGGCGGCAGAGTTGGAGTCAGAAACGGCTGATCAGAAGAAGATATGGATTTCGATCACTTCGCTCACTTCCTTCCGGTCGAAAATCGTGATCCGAGTTGGTCTTATGGGAGATGAAGCCCGCTCTCGACAGATCTTACAAGCCATCCATGCCCGATTGTAACCTTTCCAAACCTACCAGGTTAGCCCCACAATTCGATGTTTCTCATATTTGGTTATTTCTAAATAGTTAGAGTTGTCCAGCTACTTCCGCCTTCAACTGAGATTGAGCCTCAACTTTTAAACTCTGGTTTCATCACGATATGAAGGCTATAGGCGGAACCCAGCGAACTCCGCCTATCAAAGCTAGCGCCGAGGACCACGTGGCGTGAGCCCGTGGGTGAAGGCGCTCCCCGCTGGAAGCGGGGGGGACTCCTTGCCACATGAGGGGTTTTTGATGACACTCGCGCATGGAATTTCGCCTCCGTGCTCATGAGGCCTATCAGCATCAATATCATGTGGTGTGGATCCCCAAATACCGTCGACGTATTTTGCGGGGGCCGATCAAGATTTTCGTGCAAGAGCATATCTCTCAGATCCAGCACTATCACCCCGATGTGGAGGTCCAACAATGGAGGGTGCAAGTTGATCACATACATGTCGTGCTGGTGATTCCTCCGAAATATGCGGTTTCAAGTATTGTGGGCAAGATGAAAGCGAATTTGAGTCGGCAACTTCGGCTCCGGTATCCCGAGCTGAAGCGGACCTACTGGGGAGCGGTGTTGTGGTCTCCCGGATTCTTCTCTTCGACGGGTGGGTTGAATGAGGCCGTCATCCGGCGGTACGTAGAGCATCAAGAACAGGTAGCCAAAGAGCAGATTCAGCTCGAGTTTGAATTTTAGTGCCACGCGGCGTAAGCCCGTGGGTAGCTACACACAATCCTTTTTTTTGAAAGCTGCCAAAAACCCACCTTTTTCGTTGAGGGGGTACCTCGGTGAATTTTCTTTCCTTTATTGCTGGAATTTTGTAGGGTTAGGTTTAATTTGAAACTTCATAACACCAAATTATGTGCGGTCGCTTCACACGCAAAGAGAATTTCCAAAATTTGGTGGAACAGTTGGGTCTGAAGGTCCTCCCGCCATTTAACCCTCGTTACAACATCGCTCCCTCTCAGTTGGTAGCCTGCGTGCGAACCAATCTGGAATCCCGACAACGAGAATGCACGGAATTGAAATGGGGACTGGTGCCCTCCTGGGCTAAGGATCCCAGCATCGGGAATACATTGATTAACGCCAGGGGAGAGACGGTCGCGGAGAAGCCCGCCTTCCGTAAAGCGTTTAAACACCAACGCTGCCTGGTCTTGGCCGATGGCTATTACGAATGGAAACGGGAAGGCAACACCAAACAACCCTATTACATCCGATTCAAAGATCACCGGGGCTTTGCATTCGCAGGCTTATGGGAACGGTGGGAGCAATCCGAGGCGAAACCCCTGGAATCCTGCACACTCATTACGACTGGTCCCAATCCAGTGATGGAACCTATCCATCATCGTATGCCGGTTATATTATCCTCCAAGGACTATGCTGACTGGCTCGATCCATCTTTTCAGTTTGTGGAGCGGATCAATGCCATGCTCCGACCGTTTCCTTCCGAAGAGATGGAAGCCTATCCCGTCAGTCAGCTTGTGAACAATCCCAGAAATGATCAGCCTGAATGTGTGATGCCTATTCAATGAGAGGCCAGGAATGGCACACAGCCTGTTATGGCTGTAGCAATGTGTAATGGGAAAGCGGACATCCAGAGCCGAAAAATATGACCAATCCCCAATATCCTCCAAGAATGACAAAGCTCATTCAACCGGGCAGGACCCAAAAAACCTCTCATCTCTTGAAAAGGAGAACGCCATGGCGACAGAAAAGAGCAGCAACCGTGTCAACGGAATCAACTTAAACGTTTTGAACGAGGCGGTGAAGGCCATTCAAGCGGATCCCGAATTGGGAAAATGCCATTTTCGAGCACGGAATACTTGGATCGGTGCCACTCACAATTGTAGCACCATCACAGGTTTCTATGGCGCCAAACAAGAGTTTGCCCATAAGCAACCATTTGGATTGCATGCGGACGAACCTCCTATTTTGGCAGGGAATGATGAGGGTGCCAATCCGGTTGAACATCTGTTGAATGCCTTAGCCGGGTGCGTGACCACGAGTATGGTCGCTCATGCCGCGGTGAAGGGCATTGTCATTGAAGAGCTGGAATCGGAACTGGAAGGGGATATTGACCTGCAGGGATTTCTGGGTTTGGATGCCAACGTTCCAAAGGGTTATACGAATAT
>JBDSHB010000063.1:0-4047 GCA_039918695.1 Nitrospirales bacterium
TCTGGTCATAGCCCCCTCCTATTGAGACCGATAGCCATTATAATGCTATCGGCAGTCTAGCACAAAAAAAGCGCTTGGCAAGCACTATGCAAAGGTGGCCTCCTCTCCTTAGCTTAACAGCTATGGGGCGAAACCCGGCAACACAGAAAAACACATTGACACGAGAGTTGATGAGACAGTGCGAAGCATTTGGATTCCCAATACACATGTCAAAGCTGTAAGGCCAAGGGAATCCTTACCCAATTAACTGAATATGTCAATCGTCAACCGCTTCAACATGACAGGACCCTGCAAAGAGTCTTGGTTGGTAAAGGAAGACAACAAAACAATTGACGGTTATTTCTTGTGTGGCAGGTACCGATCCACGAATACTCTTGGTGTAACGACAGAAATCCCCTTGTATCCCGATATCTTCAGGAGGGCTTTATCACCACTGCAAATAATTTTTGACCGGCCTGCCAGAGCACAAGCTACAAATTTATCATCATCAGGATCGGAGCACACACGTTCATCCAAAGGGGGTGCATGAACGACGCTGGCATGGGAGATCAGAAGATCAAGAAACGGAGTAAGGTCAACTGTTGTGTATTTCTCGGACAGCTCAACACCAACTCGTCGGTATTCATCCAGAATTTCAGCAGAGACGACAATTTCGACTTGGCCAGCTTTCCAAGATTTCAGAATGTCAAAAGGCGGTCCAGCGAAAAACACACCAGAAATGAAGACATTGGTGTCAAGGACGAACCTCATGAAGCGGTTCGGACTTTGGCAATGGCCTTCGCAATGTCTGAACGCTTCAACCTGGCCTCCCTCGCCTGCCGCCTGGCCTTATCGATGAGTTCATCAAACTCTTTCAGGGCGGGCTTTTTAATGCTTTTCAGAATGACCGCGTCGTCTTGCCCCACTACCACAAATTGATCTCCTTCTTTTAAACCCAGTTGCTTTCGTATCTCTTCCGGAATGACGACTTGGCCCTTGGATGAAAGTTTTGTTGTGGCTATAGACGCCATTTTATCCTCCTTTTCTATAAACTTACCAGTAAGACTATACCTGATAGATCGGATACTTCAAGAGTTTTTTTAAGCACAACAATTCCCTCAATTGCCTTAAGACAACGACCCGTGCAGGCAAAACAGGAGAGCAGATAGTGGAGAGAGCCCATCTAATTCATTGAATGACGTATGAGAATTTCTCAGAAACCTACTAGGAAAGAGGTTTTCCGTTTCGGTCAAAGACTTCTTGAAGCTTCAGGCGGGAAATAGCCCCTTCACGAAGAATGCGGGGCTCCGGCAGAACTTGCAGCACCGTAGAGGGTTGGCCACCGGGAGTGGAGCCTCCATCCAGGATCAAATCTATTTCAGACCCCAGTTGCCGTAAAACCTCTTCGGCCGTTTGAGCGGGTTTTTCCCCGGTTCGATTGGCGCTAGTGCCCGTGACCGGGCCGGTGTGCGTCAAGAGTTCGCAGACTCGTGGGTCATTCGGTTGCCGGACACCGATGGTTCCCTGTCCACCGGTCAGGATGGGCGAAAGCGTGGAACGAGCCTGCAAGACCAGCGTAAGCAAACCCGGCCAGAACCCTTTCATAAGTGTTCGAGCAACATCGGGTATCGTTTCCGTCAGTTGGTCCAGTTGCGACGAATCACCCACTAACACCGGAAAGGGTTTGTGGTTTCGTTCGCCTTTAATGTGCATCAGCCGCTCCAAGGCGATTTGATGGAAGGGACTGACCGCCAACGCGTAAAAGCTATCGGTCGGCACAGCCACGACTCCGCCCTCCTGCAGACATTGCGCAATCTGATGAATGAGTTGAGATGATAGAGTGGAATTGAGTTGAAGAACGGTGGCCACGGCAGGGCCTTCGAGTCAGGATGGAACCTGCAGCACGCGGTGGCCGATGTCTGAACGGAAATACCGGCCTTTAAACTGAATCGAGGCGAGCGCCTGATGGGCATGATCTCTGGCTCCGGCCAGGGTTGAATCAATCCCGGTCACCCCTAGGACCCTTCCGCCATTCGTCACAATCTTTTCATTGGCATGGGTGGTCCCGGCATGAAACACCATAACAGACTTCGACTCTTTTTCCGGCAGGCCGGTGATCGGCAGTCCCGTTTGATAGGACCCGGGATATCCGCCGGAGGTCAGCACCACGCACACCGCCGCCTGATCATGCCACTCCACCTGTAGTTGGTCCAACCGATGTTCGACCACAGCTTCAAGCACATCCAATAAATCCGTTTTTAAGAGTGGGAGCACGACCTGCGTTTCAGGGTCGCCAAAGCGGGCGTTAAATTCCAGCACATACGGCTTCCCATCTTTGACCATAATCCCTGCGTATAATACGCCGTAAAAGGGACTTCCTACTCGGGATAACCCTGTGAGTGCAGGAGCCAACACCTCATCGACAATTCGCTGCCGGAGTTCCGGTGTTCCCAACGGAGCGGGTGCATAAGCCCCCATGCCTCCTGTATTGAGGCCCGTGTCGCCTTCACCGATTCGCTTATGATCCTGAGCAGGCAGCATGGGAATGACCGTTCGTCCATCGGCAAAGGCCATGACCGTGAGTTCTTCTCCCTCAAGAAATTCTTCCAGCACCACCCGGGCGCCGGCCTTTCCAAAGCGCTGCTCTTCCAGCATGCTGCGAACCGCCTCACGGGCCTCCGCCCTGGTCGCACAGATGATGACCCCTTTCCCTTGCGCAAGACCATCGGCTTTCACGACGATCGGGAGCGGGCAGGATTCCAGGCAGGTTAATGCTGGCTCCAGTTGGTCAAACGTGTGCGAAGATGGGGTGGGAATCTTTTCCCGCACCATGAGTTCTTTGGCAAACGATTTACTGGATTCAATGAGGGCCGCATTGCGGGTGGGGCCAAAAATCCGCATGTGGGATTTTCTGAATTCGTCGACGATACCTAAGGAGAGCGGCAGTTCCGGTCCGACCAGCGTCAGATTGATTTCGTGGGTTTGTGCAAAGTGCTTGAGGCCTTCAAGGTCATCCACCTGAAGTGGCACACATTCGGCCACCTGCGCGATCCCCGCATTGCCTGGGGCACAAAAGAGTTTGGCCACGCGAGGGGATTGGGCAAGCTTCCACGCGAGTGCATGTTCCCGTCCACCGTTGCCTATGATTAATACGTTCATCGGAACACGTATGCTTTCCCTTCCCGCTCCATCCCGAGGATGGGGGAATGTGCCAACATGGCCTGTGCCCTATTCCATTACTTATGACCCGAAGCCCGGGTACACCTCTCCGATCCGAAGACACACCCGTTATCAAGCTGAACAACCACAAACCGGGAAGACTCGAAAGGAAAATCGGATTGAGTTCGGTTAATGACGAAAGTGACGCATACCCGTCATAATCATGGCCATCTTATGCTCATCAACGGCTTGGATGATCTCCTTATCCCGGATAGACCCTCCAGGTTGAATCACCGCGGTAATACCTGCGTCTGCGGCGGCATCGATACCATCACGAAACGGGAAAAAGGCATCTGAGGCCATCACGCACCCTTTGATGGGAAGATTCGCTTTCATTTGCGCCAGTTTCACCGAATCAACCCGGCTCATTTGGCCGGCGCCAATGCCGACGGTTTGAGTCTGTGTGGCAAAAACAATGGCATTGGACTTGACGTGCTTGCAGACTTTCCAGGCAAAATCGCAGGCTTGATACTCGTAGTCGGTCGGCTGCCGTTCACTCGGCATGGATAAGTCTCCCATCTCACGCAACGACCCCAGATCTCGGTCCTGCACTAAAATCCCGCCCACAATTTTTTTCATATCCAGGGCATCCCGTTGAGCACTCTCCAAGAGACCCACCGCTAACAGTCTTAAATCTTTTTTCCGTTGAAGTTCTGCCAAGGCCTCTTCCGAAAATGCCGGCGCAATCAGCACTTCCACAAAGGTGGAGGTGATTTCCTTGGCCATGGCCAGATCGACGTTTCGGTTACAGGCAATGACCCCGCCAAAGGCTGAGACCGGATCTGTTTCTCGCGCCCGGACATAGGCCTCGACCGGCATATCCCCGATGGCTACCCCGCAGGGATTATT
>JBDSHB010000064.1:0-5464 GCA_039918695.1 Nitrospirales bacterium
ATGTCTGCTTTAGCCACCATAATCGCCATCTGATTCTTCCTAAGGATGAATGATGCTGAATGGTCTGAGGTGGCACCCTGGAAAGGTTTTTAGCCTCAGGCTTTCGTGCGACGGCCCGAATGTGATGGAAATCGCTTATCCGGCTGGTGTCAATCGTGCATTCAATCAAGACAAAGCCAGCTCCTTCAAGATATCTGGCAGTGGTCTGTGCGGTGAGATGATATTGATGGACGGGACCTGACTGAAACACTGATCCGGTTTTGTATCGAGCTGGCCGCAGCACATCCTTCTCGTCAAGAAAGAGATAGCCGCCTGGCGCGAGTACGCTGAAAATTTTTTCCAGGAGCATGCGGGGAGACAGGACGTGAGCCAGGACATGATGCGTCAGGACATTGACCGCATCGAAGGGACCCTGAAAGGGAATCGGTAACTGAGAGAACCGGGAAAATGGCAAGGGAAAGATCTCGGATAATCCGCGTCGCTCGCTAGCGTACCCTCTGTTTTTTTCGAACGGCTCCACGCAGAATATGTTTGCCCCCCCGGACTGGAGCCGTGCCGAGAGTGCACCGGTTTGGCATCTCAGATCGAGGATCCGTTTGTCTTTAACCTCAATGAAACGGTTGATGATGTTCAAACCCCACTCTGCGAAGGCGTCCTGTTTTTGAATGTCATCTTCATCTTCGATTCCTTCCCCAGGCCTACTGCGGCTGCCGGGGTCGTTGGCAAAGCTACTTTCATAGAATTTGTCTAAGGCCTCTTGTTCAATTTGGGGGAAAGCGTACATCAATTGACAGTGAATGCAAATGACAATGCGGCAATTCAGTTCCGATGGTTCTGCAACAACCAATGCTTCTGTGGAACGACAGAGGTCACAGTTTCCCTTTACGACGTGATCCCGGTCCGTTTTCTGAAAGGGTTGGGCTAGAAGTTTACTCAAGCCATTATTCCGTTTCTAAGAGAAAAAGGGGAACCGTGAGGAAAGGCTTTGGGTCGATCGTCGGGGGATGAACATAGGAGATGTTCATTGCCAACCGAGCTATTCGACCTGCGAGATGACCCCTGATCAACAGATGGTTCATCTTCATCTTGATTGGCATTCAGAGGTTATGCCTGATTCTTGGCATAAATGTATTCTGCAAGTTCCAAATCCCACATGGTATCGATACTCACCAGATCCTCATCGAGAAGGAGCGCTCCAGTTCGTTTACCCATGATGCTCCTTCCTTCCAGAAGACAGTTTCGTGTCATGACATATGCCACCCCGTTCCGGTGAAAGATCGGGGTCAGTTGTTGCCTCGCAATGATTTGGCCTCCTTTGGGGTCATAATAGTCGATTCTGCCTGAGTCAAGAGTCAGTTGTTTAAGGGGATGTGACTTGGAATCGGTTTTGGACAGCGTCCAGACGGCATCCCAATGTTCATTCACGAGCATTTCGATGGCCTGGATGACGTGCTCCGGCCGGCGAAGCGGGGAGGTTGGCTGAAGCATGATCACAATGTCGTATTGGACATTGTCTTGATGCTCCATTTCTTCCAATGCATGGATCAATACCGGCGCGTCCGATATTCGGTCCCCTGAAAGGTCTGGAGGTCTGAAGAACGGAGCGTCAAGCCCGGATTTTTTTGCGATCTCGGCAATTTCAGGATGATCGGTGGAAACCACGGCTCGGTCGATGATGGGGATCTCCCCAACCAACTGCCCAACTCTTGCGACTAACGGGATTCCAAGAAAGGGAGTCAGGTTCTTGAGTGGAATCCCTTTGCTGCCGCCCCTGGCTGGGCACACTGCCAGAATCCGTTGCGTACCTATCATAGGGTTTTTTTAGCGATACACGGGGTTGTTGATATAGCCATTGGTTTGGTGTAAATCATAACTTCCTGTGTCAAAAGTGTAAAGAATTTCCAATCAAAAAAATGGTGCAAGGAGATGCTCAATGGTTTGGGGTCAATGCATTTCCGTTTTTCAGAAGATTTTGCACGATCGCTTTGAGTTTATCCAGATTTGTCACATGGAGTGATGGTATCTGGCTGAAGCGGCTGTGATCACCCAGAATGACTCCCGCAAAGTGACAGCCAAATGTACCAGCAGCCTCCAGATCATCCTCACTGTCTCCGACAAAGAGCATCTCATCCGGTTTTGCCTGAGTCAGCTCCTGGATGTGACGCAAGTTTTCCAGTTTACTTGCGGGGGTTCCGTATATCCCCGAGAAATAGTGGGTGAGGTTTCGTAGGGTCACAAGTCGGTTGAGGGCTTTGGTCGGAGTTTTTGAGTTGAGGTAGAGAGGAATCCCTTCATTCAATAGCCATGAGAGTATTCTTGAAGCCCCAGGTACTTCCTGACACCTGACAATGGCTGTTTCGCAGGCGGCTGTGTAGGTCTCGGCCCATTGTAAGCCGAGGACCTCTGTGCTTATGGGTGGCGGGATTAGCCCTTTCGCCTTGAACTCGCGGGCAAGTTCACGGGTGATTCCGTATCGATCTTTATCAGTGCATCTTTGAAGAACTTCCGTGACGGTGCACCCGCTGGGATCGTAGTCCTCAACAATCTTGTAAAAGGACTGAACCTTCACCTGGTTGGAATCAACCAGCGTTCCATCAAAATCGAATGCGACGCAAGCAATCATTGCGCATGAGGATCGGGCAAAGGCACTTCGGGAGCTTTCTCCGATGATGGCTGTTGGGTAATTTGAAAACGTCCCCAATGATCAACCATGGTTTTCCGCTCCGACCGCTGCAGCTTATTGATTCGTTTGTCGGCATAGAAGGAGTCGTTGTTATAATGGGTGGTGGACACTTCTTCAAAAACAACCCCGGTGTCTGTCCAAAAGGAATGCCACACTCCAGGCAGGATGAGTATGGTTTCACCGGGATGCAAGATGCGGGGATATCCGTCGATATTCACCTGGAGGATGCCAAAAAGTATTTGAAATGTTTCCTCCTTCCTCGCATGATAATGTGATGGGTGTCGCTGACCCGGCAATTGAATAACGAGTTTTTTGCAATACTCACGATTGATACATTCAATAAGAACTGCGCCGGTTTGTCGGAAATTTTCAAGTCCGTAATGGTGCGAATATTCGACTTTAAACTCACTGCCTAATTGAATATTGGCTTCGTTGAGCAAGGCTTTGACTTCGTGAATCGCTTGTTTGAGGGTTACGAGACCTTGATTGACCGTGATCTCGACCGCGTCCCGCATGACCGGTTGATCCGGGGTCATGTCCTGGACTGCCGTATAGCCCTCTTTCCATGCCCCGCTTTCCATCTGTCCTTCGACGTAAGGCATGGCAAAATACACAAGGTCCCGTGTGAGTTCCCGGCCTTTTTTTATGAGCCGTTTGGCAAAGACCCCCCGTCGAAGGCCATCCAATGAGGCCTGTTCCACTTCGGAGGCCGGTGGACGAGTTTTTGAGCCACACAATACTTTTGCCCGATGATAGGCTTCCAGCCACGTGTCCACTTGCTGTGCGGTGGACGAGTAGGCATTCAATTTGATGGATTCGGTTTCCAGTCCAATGTGCCGTTCGAAAAGTCTGGCTCCAAGCGCGACGGCAATTTGAACAGGGACTGTGTAACCGGGATTTTCATGCGTGGACCAGCCGATGGGAATATTGGGATACCGGTTGCGCAACACCTGTACTTGATTCAAGTTCATGAACGGGTCAGGGGTTGGATACACCGACACGCAATGCATTAACGCGAATTGCACGGCCCGATGTTGGAAGAAACTCACCACATTATCGATGTCCTCCAGTGTCAGGCCACCGGTTGAGCACACCACCGGCGGCCCGGCCCCGGCAATTTCCTCAAGAAGCGGCCAATCCTTGGCTGAACAACTGGCGACCTTCAACAGATTAAAACCCATGTCGACGGCAATATTGACAGACTCTTCATCGAAAGGGGTGCACATGGCTAGCAGCCCTTGGGCCCATACTTCATTGAGCAATGTTTGAAATTGTGCCTGGTCCAATCTGGTGGATTGAAATCGTTGGATGTATTTGAGTTCACTGTTTGACTGATGATCTGTATGTATGAAGGTGTCGAGTTGGCGGAATTGGAATTTGATCGCTGCCCGGACTTGGTGCCGATTGACCACCTCAGCCATTGATTGGATGATTCCCAGGCCGTGGTCTACACTCCCCTGGTGATTATTGGCTAGATCCAATATGAATAAATCATGGAAATTGAAATCTTGGTCTATCATGCTTTTCCCCTTCCTCTGAAGATCTACAGCACTTCTAGTGCCTGTGGTGTATAGCCTTTCTGGTAATCGATGCGCACAGTTCGTTTCTTGTCTGACGAGAGATGCGCGGCGGCGACCACCAGCATGGTTTCCAGGCCTCGCTCCAGGGACAGGACGGAATCTTTTGTCTTG
Organism: Nitrospirales bacterium; assembly: GCA_039918695.1. Taxonomy (GTDB): domain Bacteria; phylum Nitrospirota; class Nitrospiria; order Nitrospirales; family UBA8639; genus Nitrospira_E. The sequence continues at coordinate 4,375 of JBDSHB010000064.1, forward strand.
CCTGTCATCACGGCCTCGATATGCTGTAATTCCCAGATGAAATCATCTGGCCGCGTTTTCTGAATGGTGATGAATTGGGTGTCACCGCCACCGGCTTTCCACTCGACTCTGTCGAGCCCTGGTTGGTGCCCGATCGTGAGTTCCGCGAAACCGTCATTTCCTTGAATCCTCGCCCACTTTCTGGAAGGGGAGGTAATGACGTCTTGCACCACCCTTCCGATGAGCCCTGCTTCAGTCCTCAGGGTAAGCAGGCAGAGTTTATCGTACTCCACCATATCTGTCTGGACATAATCCAGTGTCGCGGACACTTCGGTGATGCGGCCTTTTCCCAGGCCCCCACTTAAAAATTGCCAGAGGTTAATCGCATGAGAATGTTCCCCGCTGGCACCTCCACCACGTTTCCAAAACCCCAGATAACTGTCCTGTGGACCCTGTAACCATGAATGGGCCGCGAAGATGCCGCCCCAATGTTCACGAAATTCCACGTCAATGGTTTCAATGGTTGATAATTGGCGACCGGCTTGGAGTGTTTCCTGCGCGGCCTTTCCCACGACGTGGTCATATCCTACGAATGCGAATGTGCCGGTCTCGGTTACCATATTGTGTAATTTTTGGGCCTGGTCCAAGTTCGGGGGGCAGAGAGGTTTTTCCACAAGAATGGCTTTGGGCTTTTCCTCAAGAGCCGCGAGGGCCAGGGGGAGGTGGGAATCTGGCGGAGTCCCAACGATAACGAGATCAAACCCTCCTCTTGGGGCGTTTTTGACCAGGGAAAGGTTGATGGCCTCGTCCCATTTTCCATAACGAGTTGGATAAATGGTCTGTTTTGTTCGATCCAATGCCGCCTGGTCCACATCGCATATCGTGACGTTCCAACCCAGGGAGCGGGAGGCATGAGCCAAATGGTTACCAATGGACCCCGCTCCAAAAATTTTTACGTTATACATGTATCCTCCTTAGAATGTTCACGAGACTCGGTATATGGATGCACATTCATGCTCAGCATAATTATGGTTGTAAACATTCTTCATTTCTGAGTAGTTAGTTGGGGAATATTTCAAAAATATTGTCTTGCAGGGGCCTGACTTGTGTG
>JBDSHB010000065.1:0-4010 GCA_039918695.1 Nitrospirales bacterium
ATGAAGGATTCAAGGGAGTCCATGGGGCCTGACTCTCCAACAGCGGATAGCGCTGTTATGACCGCTTGCAGGAATTTTCATCAACAAAGACAGTCTCACCTCTGACATCCCACATGCGGCGGAATTGTGTGATGGATTTGAGGGAAATGAACGGTGAAACACCGTGCGTCGGAGAAGCAAGAAAGGAACGGAGGAATAATTGCGAGGCACGGCTTATTCTATCAATGAGGTGCATTGTGACAAGAGATACCATGTGTAAAAACTAGGACACCAGTTGACGGACACTGTCAGATAAAATTGAGAATGTGGTCTAAACGGAAAACACACCAGGCGTCATCCCCGCAGGTTGGTAGCGGGGATCCATCCGAAAAAAAACCAAGATAGATTCCCGATTAAAGCTGTCGGGAATGACAAGGAAGAGAGATCCTGATTTGTCGGAATGGAAAGCGGAAGACCTTCCATTTTCAAAACTCAACATGTTTATTCTTCATCAGGCACTGTCTGAGAGGTAATATCCAAGTTTTTATAGCTCTTAACACATCTTTTTCCAGATGGGCACCCGACTCACAGGCTGATTCCTGGCTGAAGGCGTTCAATACATGAAAAAGCTGAATTTTTGAACTCGTCAAAATGCAGACCATGGCAAAAAAACTCATCCCCAAATTTTGTGTATAACCTGGTGAATACTGTCGTGAATCGCGTGATTTGCTATGTATTGAAAAGGAAATGAGCAGATTGCCACTGTTTTAGGCATTGTATGAAGTTTTTTTTATGCCCCAACATAAAGTGGTGTAGGTTTTTTGGCACGGCCGTAAAGGTAGAAACCTGATTTTTTCCTTGACATGTGGCTCTATGCCGATGCCCATTGAGGTCTGAGTAAAACCACACGCTGTCAATGATTTTCTTATCCACAGATTTTTTCAAAAAGTGTTGATAAGACTCACATAAGGAATGAGATCATCAAGCCTTCGGTGAGGATTCCTGCCATACGGAACAAGTCCAAAACGAAGTCGAAGTCTGCACCCGATTCTTTGACCCCACCAGGTCGGCATAAGGAAGAATGAAGGCTTTGAATCCTCTGATAAATATCGGTAAGGTAGCCCTCGCACCCTAAAGTCAGGCGATGCTGTTTTTACCTACTTTCCGAACGTGGAGATATCATGAAGAACCTGAGCCCTCTTGCAGGACAGCCAACCAACCCTTCCATGCTCGCCAACATCCCCAGGCTGGTCACCGCCTATTACACCGGTCGACCCGACCCTGCTGTGCCGGAGCAACGGGTCGCTTTCGGCACATCGGGACATCGCGGCTCTTCCTTGAAGCTTTCATTTAATGAAGCCCATATCCTGGCCATCACCCAGGCCATCTGCCTCCATCGGCAGCAACAGCCAATTGACGGGCCTCTCTTTTTAGGCATAGATACGCACGCGCTCTCAGAGCCGGCCCTGGCAAGCACGCTGGAAGTGCTGGCCGCCAATGGGGTGAACGTGATGGTGGACCGCGACAACGGGTACACGCCGACCCCGGTTATTTCCCATGCCATCCTGACCTACAACCGTGATCGGAAGACGGGCTTAGCCGATGGCATTGTCATTACCCCTTCGCACAATCCGCCGGAAGACGGTGGCTTCAAATATAATCCGCCCCATGGCGGGCCGGCTGATGCGGACGTGACCACATGGATTGAGACACAGGCAAACGCGTTGTTGGCCGACGACCTGCGCGGGGTGAAGCGCATCCCGTATGAGAAAGCGCTGCGGGCCTCGACCACGCACCAGCATGATTATGTCGGCTCGTATGTTGGCGATCTTGGCGCCGTGATCGATATGGAGGCCATCCGCGATGCGAAACTGTCCATCGGGGTGGATCCGCTTGGCGGCGCAGGCGTGGACTATTGGGGACCCATCACCGAGCGGTACAAATTCCAGGTCACGGTCGTGCATGAAGGCGTGGATCCGACCTTTCGTTTTATGAATCTGGACTGGGATGGGAAGATTCGCATGGACTGCTCCTCCCCCTATGCCATGGCCGGACTGATTGCCTTAAAAGATCGTTTTGATATTGCCTTCGCCAATGATACCGACCATGACCGTCATGGGATTGTGACACGTACCGCCGGGTTAATGAACCCCAACCACTATCTCGCGGTGGCTATTTCGTATCTATTTACGCAACGCTCAGGCTGGCGGAAGGATGCTGCCGTCGGGAAGACGGTGGTGAGTAGCAGCATGATCGATCGAGTGACCGCCAAATTGGGACGGCGTCTCGTTGAAGTGCCGGTCGGGTTCAAATGGTTTGTGGATGGGCTGCTTGACGGGTCCGTCGGTTTCGGTGGAGAAGAAAGTGCCGGCGCATCATTTTTGCGTCATGACGGAACCGTGTGGACGACCGATAAAGACGGCATCATTCTGGATTTGTTAGCGGCAGAAATGATGGCCAAAACGGGACGCGATCCAAGCCAACTCTATCTCGATCTCACCAAGGAACTGGGCACTCCGGTCTACCAGCGCATCGATGCGCCGGCCACACCCGCGCAGAAAGCCATTCTCAAAAAACTTTCACCCGAGCAGATTCAAGCAACTCAACTTGCAGGGGAAAAGATCACCGGCATCCTGACCTCGGCGCCGGGAACCGGCAGTTCCATTGGCGGGCTAAAGGTCATGACGGAAAACGGGTGGTTTGCCGCCCGCCCATCTGGAACAGAGGATGTCTATAAAATTTATGCGGAGAGCTTCAAAGGCGATACGCATCTCAAACAAATCCAGGAAGAAGCCCAAGCCCTGATCACCAAAGTCTTAGGATCGACCTCGTAGTTGATGCAACGCCGCGCAGCATGCGCGATAATTTGTTCATCGCGATAAAAAAAACCGTCATATTTCGGACAATGGCTGCCGAACGTTGTCTTGTCCGGAACAGAACAAGTCCTTAGAGAAGTTGTCATCCTGAGTGAAACGTTGTCATCCTGAGTCACACGAAGGATCTAGCTTAGCCGTAATGACATTTGACCTGGCCACCGACCACTCCGAAGAGCTCAGGCTGACCACGTTTTTCTACATCGACTTTTGTCATCCCCGCAATTGGTCAGCGGGGATCCATCCGAAAAAAGGCCAAGATGGATTCCCGATCACACATGTCGGGAATGACTGCGATGGGGAGGAATTCCCGATGCCTGTCATCCTAAGAAAGCTTGTCACTCTGAGTAAAAAGTAGTCATCCTGAGTGAAACGAAGGATCTAGCTTAGCCGCAATGACATTCAACCTGGCCACCGACCATTCCCCAGAAGAGCGCAGGATCACCACCCGATGAGGGCCGCCCCGTTTGGAAGATAACCATTCTTGATCCCCTCCCCTATGCCAGCTCAACCACATCGCCTACACTGCTACCCCATGAGTCACCATTCCTTCAGTCGAAACATAATGAACATAACCACATGAAGAGCAACTTTTCATAGTAGAGATCATATGACCAATTCGAAAAACGAACCATCCAGTCTCCAGGGACTACCATTCTTTTCCTACGGATTTCGACCGTTCTTTCTGAGTGCCGCCGTCTTTGCCGGCGTGGCGCTCCCGATCTGGGCCATGATTCTTTCCGGGGCGGACAACACCGATTTTCTGTATGCCCCGCGAGAATGGCATGTGCATGAAATGGTATTCGGCTTTCTGCCCGCCGTGATCGCAGGCTTTCTGTTTACCGCCATGCCCAACTGGACAGACCGTCCTCCGATCATGGGTGTGCCGCTCATGGGTTTGTGGACATTGTGGCTGGCGGGTCGCCTGGTCATCGCCATACCCTGGCCTCCACCTTTGGTCTGCGCTATCATTGACGGCGCCTTTCTTGTTGCGCTCGCCATCATTGCCTGGCGGGAGATTGCCATCGGGAAAGCATGGGATCGTGCGCCAATCGGCGTGTTGATCAGTCTCTATGCGATCGCCAATCTGCTCTTTCACATGTCGGCCCTTAACGACTCGGCGACGGATCTCCCCGTGCGCATGGGGCTCTTGATCAT
>JBDSHB010000066.1:0-3806 GCA_039918695.1 Nitrospirales bacterium
GAAGCGCATGAAACATTGGCCATCGCCATGAATCGCATCGGTGCCAAAAGTAATACCGGAGAGGGGGGCGAGGACCCAGAACGATTTATCCCTTTGCCAAACGGGGATTCCAGAAATTCGTATATCAAGCAGGTGGCGTCCGGTCGTTTCGGGGTGACGGCACATTATTTGGTGAATGCCAGGGAATTGCAGATCAAAATGGCGCAGGGGGCCAAGCCTGGTGAAGGAGGACAGTTGCCGGGACACAAGGTGGATGAATTTATTGCCAAACTTCGATATTCCACGCCAGGGGTTCAACTGATCTCTCCTCCTCCTCATCATGATATTTATTCTATTGAGGATCTCAAGCAACTCATTTTTGACCTGAAGAATTCCAATCCCGAAGCAGCGATTTCCGTGAAACTCGTGGCCGAAGTCGGAGTCGGAACCGTGGCGGCAGGAGTCGCAAAGGCTCATGCCGATAAAGTACTTATCAGTGGCGATTCCGGTGGAACCGGGGCCTCTCCCTTATCGTCCATCAAGTATGCGGGAGTACCCTGGGAATTGGGTCTGGCCGAAACGCACCAGACGCTCGTGCTCAATGACCTGCGTGGACGTATTCGAGTGGAAACCGACGGCCAACTCAAAACTGGCCGTGATGTAGTTATTGCGACGCTCTTGGGGGCTGAAGAATTTGGTTTTTCTACAGCGCCATTGATTGTTGAGGGGTGCATCATGATGAGAAAATGCCACCTCAATACCTGTCCTGTGGGGGTGGCCACGCAAGATGGGGAATTGCGAAAACAATTTACGGGAAAACCAGAGCATGTTGTGAACTTCTTTATGTTTGTGGCGGAAGAGATTCGCTCCCTGATGGCAAAGCTCGGATTCAGGACCATACGCGAGATGATCGGACGTGTGGACAAGCTCAAAGTGCAAAAAGCTGTTGATCATTGGAAAGCCAAAGGGCTGGATTTGTCCGCGTTATTGGTCAAGCCGGATGTCGGTCCTGAAGTGGCCACATCGTGTGTGCAAAAACAAGATCACGGTCTGAAGGGGATTTTGGATAATCAATTGGTTGAATGGTGCCAACCTGCCATTGAGCGGGGAGAGCCGGTTTCCTTGGATCTGCCAATACGAAATGTGAACCGGACGACCGGCACTGTTCTGTCAAGTCACATTGCACGAAAATATGGGCCTGAAGGGCTTCCTCCCGATACGATTCGGATTAAATTTACCGGATCGGCTGGACAATCCTTTGGAGCATTTTTGTCGAAGGGTATTACACTGACCCTGGAAGGCGAGTCGAATGACTATTTGGGGAAGGGGCTTTCTGGAGGGACAATTATTGTGGTTCCGCCGAAGGGGGTGACGTATTCGCCGGAAGACACGATTCTGATCGGGAACACGTCCCTATATGGGGCTACTGGTGGTGAAGGGTATTTTTATGGCATCGCGGGGGAACGGTTTGCTGTTCGGAATAGCGGCGCACGGGCAGTCATCGATGGAACCGGTGATCATGGGTGTGAATATATGACCGGGGGTGTGGTGGTGGTTCTGGGGAAAACGGGACGTAATTTTGCGGCTGGGATGTCCGGAGGCGATGCCTATGTGTTGGATGAGGATGGGCAATTCCCCGCACGTTGCAATATGGGCATGGTGGAATTAGAGCCTGTCGTGTCATCTGAAGATAAACAGACCCTTCGTGGGATGATAGAGGCCCATTTTCGTTACACCGAAAGTGTCAATGCCAGGCGGATTCTTGAATCGTGGGATATGATGTTGCCGAAATTTGTGAAAGTCATGCCGAGTGATTACAAGCGAGTGCTGCAGGAAAGGAAAACGGCCTTGGCCAAAGAGTCTGCTCAACGGGGACGTGAGGCGGTGAGCCGTGGCTGATCCTCGTGGTTTTTTGAAATATAAACGGGAAGGACCTCACCGACGTCCGGTTGAGCTACGGGTTCTCGATTGGAAAGAAATTTATGAACCATTTTCCGACGAAAAGTTAAAAGTTCAAGGGGCTCGGTGTATGGATTGCGGAGTGCCATTTTGCCAAAGTCCCGCAGGCTGTCCTGTGGTGAATTTGATCCCGGAATGGAACGATCTGGTACACAGGGGTCGCTGGAAAGATGCCCTCAAAGCGCTTCATGCGACCAATAACTTTCCTGAGTTCACCGGACGTCTGTGTCCGGCGCCATGCGAGTCAGCATGTGTGTTAGGCATTAATAGTGATCCGGTCTCTATCCGAGTCATTGAATGGAATATTATTGATAAAGGATTTGAAGAAGGGTGGGTCGAACCGGTGCTACCGGTTGTCTCATCCGGGAAGCGGGTGGCAATTATCGGGTCAGGTCCGGCAGGGTTGGCGGCGGCCCAACAATTAGCCCGGACTGGTCATGAAGTGACAGTTTTGGAAAAGTCTGATCGGATTGGAGGCTTGCTCCGCTATGGGATTCCAGATTTTAAAATGGAGAAGTGGGTATTAGACCGTCGATTGGAGCAGATGCGGAAAGAGGGGGTGACCTTTCAGACTAGCGTGTGCGTTGGTGTGGATACCACTATCCAGGCACTCCGTCGTGACTATGATGCGGTGTTGCTCGCGATGGGGGCTGAACAACCGAGAGAATTGCCCGTTCCAGGAAGAGATCTTAAAGGCGTTCATCTGGCCATGGATTATCTTACTCAACAGAATAAGCAAGTGGCCGGGGATACCCTTCTGGGAGAGCACATATCGGCTAAAGGCAAACGGGTGGTGATTATCGGTGGTGGTGATACGGGATCGGATTGTCTTGGTACGGCTCATCGTCAAGGGTGTGCTGAAGCTCATCAATTTGAGTTGTTACCCGAACCTCCACCGAATCGGGCTCAATCGACACCATGGCCCTTATGGCCCATGCAATTACGAACGTCGCATGCCCACGAAGAAGGGTGTGATCGCGAATGGAGTATCTCCACCACAAAATTTTCAGGCGAAAATGGGCACCTCACCGGATTGCATGCGACCCGTGTGAATTTTGAGAATGGAAAGGTGGTGCCTGTGCCTGGGCCCGAGATCAAGATGGATGTTGAGCTGGTGTTGCTGGCGATGGGGTTTGTCGGGCCGGTTAAGGCTGGCCTACTGGATTCTCTTGGGCTTCAATATGATCCGCGTGGGAATGTGGCTGTTGATGAACACTTCATGACTAATATGGATGGGGTGTTTGCCACAGGGGACACTAAGCGTGGCGCGTCCCTGATTGTCTGGGCTATTGCAGAAGGAAGAAAGTCTGCGGCCGGCATTCACCGTTATCTACAAGCCGGACGATCCTTTCGGGCGTCCTGATTTCTTTCCCTTACCGGGTTTTCCGGATTCGTCGGTTTTTCAAAAGCTCTTGTGAAATTTAAACGTTGGGTGTGTGTCTGCCACAGACCCTCAAGAAAGTGTTGAGCCCTATTAACAGCAGTCTGTCCGTCACGTAGCTGTGATCACGCCTCCTTCCTCTGCTCTGTTCGTCCTGGTAATTTTGGCCTTGCTGGAGGGACATTTTTTGAATGTCCCCCTCGGGGGTATTGTCGCCTAGCCTCTAAAACCCTGAAACGGTGAAACATTTGCGCTATTCAGGGCTTGCTGAAAAAAGCATTTTTCGTCATCCACTCAGACTTCCGCGAGGAATTGGAGAGTCCTTGTCCCCCTGCCCTCGATTCCGTCACCACGATCGTTACGGAAAATGACCTGCATCTGGAGCCATCTGGCACTCAGCCGGCTGCTCCAGGTGCTCCTCCAGCCCTGCCACCACGAAGACAGCCAAGAAAAAATACCCCGAGCGAGAAGGTGCTCCAAGTTCATC
>JBDSHB010000067.1:0-4419 GCA_039918695.1 Nitrospirales bacterium
GGAAGAGGACATCAGGCTCCTCCAAATGGCCGGAGAAATATTCGTGAACGGGTTTGAACGACAACAGGTAGAGGAGGATTTACGAAACAGTGAAGCCGCCAAAGTTGAGGCCTTTCGTCAAAGCGATGCTCTGAAAACAGCTCTGCTGTCCTTGGTTTCGCACGAACTACGAACTCCCCTTACTGCCATCAAGGCTTCCATCGCTGGATTGATTGAACTTTCCAGGCAGGATGCGTCCAAGGTGCAGCAGGAATTTCTCCAGGGCATCAATCAGGAAATCGATTTTTTAAATGGATTAGTTGATAACCTTCTGGACATGTCAAAGGTTGAATCTTGAACGCTGGTTCCTCATCGTGAATGGCATTTATTGGAAGATTTGGTCGAAGGCGCAATCAGACGAGTGGAAATGTCCTTGGAAAGCCGATCTCTGCAAGTGAACCTTGGGGAGAAAATTTCTCCTATTTTTGTGGATGGGATGGAAATTCAGCAGGTCCTGATCAACCTGTTAGATAATGCCACTAAATATTCTCCCCCAGGATCCTTGGTCAGCATTGTTGGTCGATTGACGCCGAACCAGGTGGAGGTACGGGTCTCCAGTGAAGGAGAAGGAATCCCTCAGGAGGAATTATTAAGTATTTTCATGCGTTTTTATCGGCTAAAGGGTCCGCGCACACGACTCATTCGTGGTACCGGTCTGGGATTGGCGATCTGCAAGGGTATGGTTGAAGCCCATGGTGGCCGAATTTGGGCCGAATCTCAGAATCGAGTCGTGACGATTAGCTTCACGGTGCCGACCCCTGAGGCACCCCCTATGATGACTTTTGACGGGGAAGAGGAGTAAGCGGTCTACCTATGGCTCTTGGATCTCGAATCTTAGCGGTTGATGATGAACGGCAAATACGTCGTTCATTGCAGGTCAACCTTGAGGCAAAAGGGTATGAGGTTCTGACGGCGGAAACGGGAGAAGAGGCCCTCCAGATTATGAGTCATCGCCTCCCAGACCTGGCCCTCGTGGATTTACTGCTTCCCGGAATGGATGGAATCGAACTCACACGGCATTTGTGTGAAACCTATCATATCCCGATCATTATTCTTTCTGCGATTGGGGAAGAAGCTAAAAAAATTGAGGCTCTCGAAGTAGGCGCCGATGACTATGTCACCAAACCGTTTAGTATGGAAGAACTGACGGCGAGAATCCGCTCAGTCCTGCGACGTTCTTCCTCAATTTCTGGTAACGATCCTGTGTTCACATTTGGAAACTTACAGGTCGACTTTGAGAGTCGAAATGTCTGCATTCGAAATAAGGCCGTGAAGTTAACCCCGACGGAATATGATCTGCTGAAGTATCTCATTCAGAATTCCGGAAAAGTTCTGACGCATGGAACCATTCTCGGAGCGATTTGGGGTGCGGGATATAGCGAGCAGGCTCAATATTTACGTGTCTTTATTGGAAATTTAAGGAAAAAATTGGAAAAAAACACGGCCCGTCCTCAATACATTCTTACCGATTCCGGAGTCGGCTATCGATTTGCCACCGATTTTGTGGAAAATGAGGAAAAACCCTGACTGTCCGTTTTCGTGTGAGGTGTTCCTTATCAGCCATTGTCTCTTGCTTGTTCCTCTCCTTTAACCGCCACTCCTCCTTTTCGTTCCTCTTGTAATTCTCCACCTTTCTTCACGTTGTCATCTTGACTTTCCTTTGTACGGGGTCCGTCCAAGGGAACGAGTTTGGAGACCACGAATTGGTCGTGCTGATGGAATTCATGGGAGGTTGACTCACTCTGGTCATAATTTTTGCCAAGTTCCGCCAAGCGTCATTATAGGGAATTCTGATCTTCCCTATGGCCTGATGGTCTCTAGAAGAGCCAGAAAGAGAGGCCATCCGAAATCTTTATGAAATCTTTATTGGAACGGATTGGAAATCAAATAGATTCTTTATGGGGTTGGAAATTATCATTTGTATGAAGGTTTAAATTCAGCTTGAGCAAGGGAGGAACAGCGAGGTGAACAGATGAAAATTTCGAACGGGACAACATTCGCTATGACTCTAATTAAGATTGGATGTCCTCTCCTATTGTTGTTCACTTTGAACTCTGGTTGGGCATCCACCCTACCTCCAGATGTGAACGTCTCAATGGACTATTGGGCACCGTATTATAGCCCCGCTCTGGCCATTGTCCCTGATGGAGTCTCGATTCACGTCGTGAATCCTACTTCCTCCCCTCACAGCTTGACGCACGACGGTTGTCGAGGAGCCGGGTCTTGCGCATTTGATACAGGTGCCATTCAACCCTGGCAGGAATTCACCATTCCATCGCTCCCTCCCGGTCGGTATTCCTATTATTGCGTGCTTCATCCCATCATGAAGGGGGAAATTGTCGTCATTCCCGATCACACGGTAATTCATTAAGGCACGACTCGCGATCATGGGACGACCACTCACGCGAAGGAAACTCAGTAAAGGAATGGTTGTACGTCAATCCTTCCAGGTTCACCCGTTTATTCAGGCGGCGGAACGCCAATAAATGGATAATTTCTCCATCTGCTCACTACCTATGAAAAGCCAAAGGTGCATTCTCATTGTCGACGATGATGCGGATATCCGCTTGTTCCTTCGGGATCGCCTGAATGCTCTGGGCTTTGAGGTTCTCACTGCTGCCAATGGGAAGGAAGGGGTTGAGACTCTTCACCATCACTCCGTAGATGGCGTATTACTCGATTTATATATGCCCGTCATGGGGGGGATTCTTATGCTGGAACAATTAGCACAGTCTTCAACGCTTCCGCCGGTGATCGTGATGTCGGACACCGAACACCGATCGGAACTGCAGTTCGCTATTATTAAAGGAGCGATGGACTTTCTCCTCAAACCAATAGCTCCTGACGAATTGACGGATAAATGTATGCGACTCTTTTACTAGTCCTGTGAAGCCAACAAGGAATCTTACCCTCGGAAAGGAAACGATGAAGAAAAATAAATCAAACATTTCTCCGGGACTTCCCCCTCCTGATATATCACGGATCCAAGAAAGTTTTGAGATGTTAGCCGCTCACGGCGAGCAGATGGTTTCTCGATTTTATAAAGTGTTGTTTGATAAATTCCCTGAATTTCAGACCTTTTTCCCTCAGAGTCAGTTATCGCAACAATACGGGGCGTTTTTAAGCGGATTGCGCACTCTTGTGTTGGGCATGGAAAACCCTCAAGAATTACGTTCTGCACTCGTCCAATTAGGGGAGCGCCACCAAAGGTATGGGATTAAAAACAAACATTACCCTCCTGTCGTTTATGCCCTGTTGCATGTGCTGACGGAATTCGGGGGGGATGGCATAGATGGAAAAACATATGACGCGTGGGAAAATTTCCTTCACCTGATGAGAGCCATTATGCTTGAAAGCTACTCTTTGGAAATGTTGCCTGTTGGAGTTCGGCAGGAGAAGTTCCTCAGCACTGGGGTTGGAGTCCACACAAAGCGAATCTTGCTCATTGATGATGACCACCAACTTTTGAACCTTTATCAAACATACTTGGAACTTGAGGGGTATCTATGCAGTCGGGTTTCGGAAGTGGCCTGGGCATTTACCCATATTCAAATGAGTCACTATGACCTCGTCCTGACGGATTTCCAAATGCCCGTGATGAATGGGATTCAGTTAAGGAGAAATCTTGAATATGTGGGGAATGGGTGCTGTCCGCCATTTGTCTTGGTGACAGGGAGTCTCAATCAGGAGATTCGAAGACAAGCGTTAGACTCTGGATTCGAGGCGGTGCTAAAAAAACCACATGATCTTACTGAGTTGGGTTCTCTCGTAGGAAAAGTCTTAAAGAAATCTAATGGGTCTCCAGGAAATGGACAGAATATGTAAAACGCAATGTAGGAAAATGCGAAAGAGGTGTTTGCCCCAAATTGCCAGCGTATGGTTGCCAGCTAATTAAGCTGGCTGGGCGGTGAATTTTTTTGAGGTGGCAGGTCTCTCCATGGTCACCTGCAATATCGGAGTTCGTGGTGCCGTGATTCCTCGTTTTTTCTCTGCGGCGTCCATTGCACTCATCCGTCCACAGTGGTTCGTCTTGGCCGAATAGAAATGCATATGTAAAAACAGTTCCGGCAGGTATCCTGACAAGGCTCACGCCCCCCCAGTCCATATCGTCCCAATCCCTAACGTCAGCTTCCATTGTCTTACAAAAAAACTGCACCTCTCTAATCATTTCAGGCTAGATGCCAATGGACAGAACAAGAGGTGTGGGACCATGAGAAAGACTTTGACGGTTCGGTGAGAGGGGAATGGGCGTTAAGTAGATTTTCCATGTCGTGATGTTATCTTAGGGGTCCCGGGATAAGATTCCTGTGCCCGCTTCTTCCCTCTGGTCTTTTTGTAAAGAGGTGTGGGGGGCATCGAATGTGGTCTTGAGTCTGTCTG